>NZ_JCAKNE010000010.1:0-133538 GCF_059515965.1 Propioniciclava sp. LT432
GCAATGCCGTTAAGTTAGCTGGGGCTGGCGAGTGTGGATTCGTGGTAGGTGTTCCTGCTTTATTCCGCGGTGTTGTGCACGTTTTGTGTTGTGGTAGGCGGCGAAGTGTCGCTTGACGACCCGCGGGTAGCTCCTGTGTCGTCGGGGAGGATTCGGGTGCGTTACGAGTTCGTCGACTATTTCATTCAGGATCGAGGGGGGAAAGTTCCGCGCCGCTGGAAATGTGGCGTCGGATGATTCTGAGAGCGCGAACGAACGATAATCGGTCGGGGTCGATCTCGGCGAGGTCGGAAGCGTTATGCACAAGTTTTCGGATCGCGTAGTGCGCCAGGAGGAGTCCCCAGATCTCTTGTTTGACAAGTTCGGGTGAGCGAGACCGTAGGACCCGGCCATGCGCGATCTGGTGGACCTCGATCTCATCAAAGACGTTCTCGATTTCCCAACGTTCGTGATAGAGGGCGGCGATTTCATCGGCGGGATAGCGGTCGTGGTCCAAGAGAGTGGTGATAATGCGGTACGTCGCCGAAGACCCCTCGATTGTGTATTCGACGACCCGGCAAGCGGTACCGTTATCGAGTAGCCACTGATGCTCGGCCCGCTTGTTATCGCGCCCATGGACGCGGGAGGATTGCCTCACTGCGCTTTGACGTGCGGGCGCCAAAAGGACGGACAGATACGATCCGTCGGGGTATTCGGTGATGGGGGGAAGGTTCAGGGTGCTCGCGACACGAAACGCGGCGTCCACCTTGCCCGCGATCAGCAATTCCCAGATCTTGTACGAGTAGAAGCCACGATCGGCAAGCAGGAGCGTTCCTTGCTCTAGCCGGCCGACCAGCCGCTCAGCCAGCGGCCGTTCGCTGGAGCCGAGGTCACCGATCACCGCGTGCGTAATGGCGTGAGTCCCACACTCGGCAACCGCTACCACCTGCACGCGCGGGAACACGCTGGCCCCACGTCCTCCCACGCTATAGCCGAACGTGGCGGCGTTGCCCGGCGACTCAGGAGCGTCCAGCACCACTCCATCAATAGCCATCACGCGTTGCCCGTGGAACCACGCCGACGGCGTCGCTGAGGAAGCCAAAGGCTGGGCAACACGCTCGAAAAGTAACTTCATGGGTTCTTCACCCAGGCGGGCCCGGGCCTGCGTGATTGCACTGGGCGTGGGAACATGCCAACTGGATAACCATCCACCGATGAATCTCAGACCGTTGACGAGCCTTCGCATGACTTCGTCATAGCTCTCCCCGAAGAACAGTCCCAACGCGATCACGTAGTAGACCACGACTCGGGCCGGAAGGAGACGCGAACGTTGCTCCCGCCGATTAGCCAGATCAATTGCCGTCTCGACCTCGTCCCGCGGAATACACTCCGCCAACACGCCCACAGGAAGATGATCCGTGAATTTCCGCGAAACGGATTCGTTCATAGCCCCACACTAGAAGAATCACCCCGGAGCGTCACGAACATAATCCCGCGAGTCGCACAAACCTCCGCAGACCACACCAACAAATCTCGAAAAATGCCGCAAGCATCCTCAAAGACCACTCACCCGCGAAGCAGTGCCAGCGGCTAACTTAACGGCATTGCGATGTGGTGGGCGTCGCACTGGCTGTCGGGCGCGCCGCAGCCGGGGAAGGTGCAGCCGCCATCACGCAGGGACAAGGCTCGACGCAGCCCAGCCGGGACGAGTCGAGTGGTGGTGCCGTAGTCGAGGAGTTCGCTGCTCCGGCCCAGCACCACCGGGACCAGGTCGGCATCGCAGGCCAACCGCCGCAGGTCGCCGGCGCTGATGGGCAAGCCCGTGTCGAGCAGGCCGGCCTGCTCCACTCCTCGACGCAAGGCGTCGTAGTCGAAGGTCACCACGATGCGCGGACGCTCACCCGCCACCGTCGGCACCTGGCCGCCGGGGCGGCGGCCATCCGCCGGAGGCTCGTCGGAGACCATGTCTCCCACGCCCGAAGCCAGGTCCGTGAGGGCGTCCGCCCACCGCTGAGCGATGCTGAGCGCCGGCTGTTCGTCACGGGGCAGGTCGCGGGCGTGGCGGCGTCCGGCGTCCACCTTGGCCTGGAGAAGCTTGAGCAGGGGCGTCGCCTGCAAGTGCGGCAGGCTGCCGTGGACGATGGAGGAACCATCCCCGTCGTCGGTGAACGTCAGGCAGCGGGCCGCGTGGGCTCGACGCTGCTGGGCTTCCAAGCGTCTCTGCACCTGCTCGGGGGTTTCAGCTGACTCGGGAGCCACCACGTCCAGCACTCTCGGCCCGAGCTTCGCCAACTGTCCGGCCTCGGTGTGGGCCGCCTCGGAGATGAGCCATTGCTCAGCCTGGCTGCGCTGCCGCGGGGTCAGGTCCGCAGGCAGTTGGTTGATCACCTTGGCGATCGAGCGGGCCTGCCGCGTGCTCACCTGGCCGGAGAGCGCCGCGTCCCGGATGCCGGGCCGCGCGTTCACCTCCTTGCTGCCCAGCACCAGCCCGGCCGCTTCACCTCGCCCGAGCGCCGCGGTCGATTGCATCCAACTCGTCGTGGGCGTCCCGGCCACGATGCTGCTGCTCCGCGCCTTGTCCGCCTCGGCCACCAGCGCACCGAGCAGGGCCTCCGTTCGCACCAGGACGACCTGGGCCTGCTCGACCAGGGCCAGACGCGTCCGGTGGTCGAGGCCGTGACGCTCTGCATGATCGACCGCATCCAGGGCAGCCGTCATCGCCACGAGGGCGGCGATGGTGGTCGTGCTGGAGGGGGTGTCCATGGCAAGAACGCTACGCGTCGCCACCGACACAATCGAACAGGAATCGAAACTGTGGAGGACCATCCACAGGGTGGGTGGTCACAGGGTGGGTGTGCAGGGTGGGTGTCGCAGGCCGGGTGTCACAGGCCGCGTGTCACAGAGGAGGCCTCACCGAGTGGGGTGTCACAGAGCGGGCATGGTCCGGGTTCGTGGCACAGGGCCG
This sequence comes from Propioniciclava sp. LT432, assembly GCF_059515965.1. NCBI lineage: Bacteria > Bacillati > Actinomycetota > Actinomycetes > Propionibacteriales > Propionibacteriaceae > Propioniciclava > Propioniciclava sp. LT432. The sequence continues at coordinate 2,945 of NZ_JCAKNE010000010.1, forward strand.
CGCAGTGCACGTCCGGCCTGACGCCGTCAGGGCAACGGATGGGGATCGCCGCCCCGACGTGCCAGCTCGGCGTCCGCTCGTGCCAGGCCCCCGTGTTCGAGTCCGGCCATGGTGCTGGTGCCGCGCCAGACGGCACGTCCACGTCGACGGACGACGACGCGCAGGACGCCGCTCAGGTGCTCCAATGCGCCCGGAGTGTTGCGGTGCTCCGCGGGCAGCGGAACCGGCAGGACGTGCGCGAAGCCGAGTGGCGCGTGGGCGTCCACGTCGACCGACCACAGGTGCGACCGCCCCCGCAGCGACCAGGCCTCGTCGTGGATGCGGGCCACCACGGGGGAGGTCCCGGGGTTGCCCAGCCGGAGGACGGTGCCGTCGGGCAGGCGCACCACGAGGCCCGTCACCTCCGTGCGCAGCGGCCCGGCGTGGACCTGGCCTCCGGCGAACGCCACGCAAGCGCCTCGCTCGTCGAAGCCATGGGCCTGTCCCCACCACCAGGCGTCGGGGAACCCGCCGCGTCCCCAGTTCTTCTCGCCATAGACCTGCGCTTCGGTGAACTCCCACGTGTCGTCGCCGAGGGTGACCCGGCCGGACGCCCGTCCGCCGAGGAGCCACGGGTGCCAGTACTGGTTGAGTGCCGGCACGAGCTGGAACGCGCTCGAACCGCCGAAGGCCCGCCGCGGCCACAGGTCCAGGTGGTTGAAGGCCGCGTCCAGCTCCCCGTTCGCCATGCGGACCCGCAAGATCCGCTCCGTGCCGAGGAAGTGCCCGCCCGAGCCGGCACCCAGCGCGTCCGGATCGGCCCAGGCGCCCTCGACGGCGGCGGTCGCCAGCCCCGCCGGTGAGGACACCCCCGGCGAGGTGGCGAGGCCCAGGGTGGCCCAAGGGCCGTGCGGTCCTTGGTTCACGCCGATCAGCGCGATCGCCGAGCGCTCGGGGGTGGTGATGCGCCAGAAGTAGCCCTCCATGGAGACGCCCGGGTGGGCGCGTGCGGGGCGTCCGAAGGGCAGGTCGGCGCCGGTGGCGCGGTAGCGGGAGGTGATCGAGGCCAGCACGTCGTCCTCGCTTGGGCTGGGGGAGGCAGGCTCCGGAACCGGACGCCATCACCCTACAGGGACCAGTGGATTTGAATCTTCAACCTATCCGAGTGGGTTTAATTGAAGCATCATCTATCTGCAAGGCTGCAGGGAAAAGAGCTTGTGATGAACAACTACAAGACGGTCAACCCGTACACCGGCGAGCTGGTCAAGGAGTTCCCCACCGCCAACCCCGAGGAGATCGACGCGGCCATCGAACGCGCCGACGCCGCGTTCCAGGAGTGGAGGGAGGTCCCGGTCGAGGGGCGAGTGAGTGTCCTCCAGAAGGCGGCCGACATCCTGCGCGAGAACCGCCGTGAGTACGCCGAGGTCCTCACCCTCGAGATGGGCAAGCTGATCGCCGAGGCCGAGGCCGAGGTCGACCTCTGCGTGGACATGCTGGAGTACTACGTGGCGCGGGGTCCCGAGCACCTCCAGCCGCGCTACCTCGAGACCAAGCAGCTCGGCGAGAAGGACGTGAAGCTGGTGTCCTCGCCGCTGGGCGTCCTCTACGCCATCGAGCCGTGGAACTTCCCGTACTACCGGGTCGTCCGCATCAGTGCCCCGCAGTTCACCGCGGGCAACGCGATCGTCCTCAAGCATGCCGAGAACGTCCCGCAGTCGGCTCTGAAGATGGAGGAGCTCTTCCGCCGGGCCGGCGTTCCCGAGGGCCTGCTGACCAACGTGTTCGCGGACCACGCCGCGACCGAGCAGGTACTCGCCGACCCGCGCGTGCGCGGCGTCGCGCTGACCGGCTCCGAGCGTGCCGGCGGTGCCGTGGCCGCCGTGGCCGCCAAGAACCTCAAGAAGTCGACCCTCGAGCTGGGTGGCTCGGACGCCTTCATCGTGCTGGCGGACGCCGACCTCGACAAGGCGGTGGAGTGGGCCGCCTTCGGACGTCACTGGAGCGCCGGCCAGGTCTGCGTGTCGTCCAAGCGCATGATCGTCGAGGACTCGGTCTACGACGAGTTCCTGGAGAAGTACCGCAAGCGCGTCGCCGAGTTCAAGGCCGGTGACCCGATGGATCCCTCCACGACGCTGGCACCGCTGTCCTCGCAGCGCGCCAAGGACATGCTGACCGCCCAGCTGGAGCAGGCCAAGAAGGAGGGCGTGACGATCGAGGAGCTCGGCGAGCCCGTCCCCGAGCAGGGCACCTTCCACCAGCCGACGATCCTCACCGACATCCCGGTCGGGTCCGAGACCGCCAAGACGGAGTTCTTCGGCCCGGTCAGCTCGCTGTTCCGCGCCAAGGACGCCGATGACGCCGTGCGCATCGCCAACGCATCCCCCTTCGGCCTCGGTGGCTCGGTGTTCACCGAGGACATGGAGAAGGCTGAGAAGGTCGCCGCGAAGATGGACACCGGCATGGTGTACATCAACCAGCCGACCGGAGTGAAGGCGGACATCCCGTTCGGCGGCACCAAGCGCTCCGGTTACGGCCGTGAGCTGGGTGACCTCGGCATCAGGGAGTTCGTGAACGAGAAGCTGGTCGTCGTCCGCGACATCGACGACAACTTCTGATCGACAGACCTTCTGGTCGCCTGATCGAGCCGATGGCCCGGCCCCCTCGGGGGGCCGGGCCATCGTGCTTTGGTGGGCGTCGGGCTGGGAGCGCCTCTCGGCGCGTGGCCGCTCGCAGCGGCTATGAGTGGAGCCCGGGGCTACCGCAGCCCGACGCGCGTTCGAGAATAGGGGGTGTGCCGCCCAGAGCCAAGTGCGGGGTCAGCCAAGTGCGGGTCAGTTGCGTGCGGGGTCAGCTGAGTGCGGGTCAGCTGAGTGCGGGTCAGTTGAGTGCGCCGGTGCGCCAGAGGTGGGCGTCCTCGGTGAGGTCGTGTGCCATGTCCTGCAGCTTCGCGGCTCGTTCGAGGTCGGCGCGGTCGCGTCCCACCTCGGCTCGGCCGGAGGCGACCACGTGGCAGAACGCGGCGGCACGCTCCAACGCGATCGCGAAGTCTCCGGTGAACACCCCGCGCAGGATCGCGTCGGCGACCCGACGCACCTCGTCGGGACCGGGCGGGTCGATGCCGGCCACGGCATGGTTGGGCTCGGTGAACCGGACGCCGGCCGCGTACTCACGCGCGACGCCGTCCGGGTCGGTCACCATCCACTCGCGCAGGAGGTAGAGCCGCCACAGCGCCCCGGGCAGGGTCGTCGCCGGACGGTGCGCCCACAGGTCCACGAGCGTCGACAAGCCGATCTCGTCGACCAGGGCGACCAGGCGCGCGGTCACGGCCGGGTCGTCCGCGGAGCGCCCGACGTGGAGAAGCGCGGCGGCGGTCTCGTGCGCGGCGTGGAGCTGCGCGATCGGGTCCGACCCGGCTCCCAGGGCCTCGAGGGCTTCGGGGGAGCGCAGCACGGGACGGTGGGGCCGCTTGGGAGAGGTCACCCGACAAGGGTAGGCGTCCGCCTCCTCATGTCCCAGCCCTTGACGCCTCATCCCATTAGGCTTACCTTCTTGCACAAGGAGGACGCCGTGGTCGAGACATTCCAGCCCGACAGCCGGCGCCTCCGGCGGCATGAGGAGACACGCGCGGCCATCCTCGACCACGCGATCGACATCATGCGTTCTGAGGGTGTGCTCGGCCTCTCCCTGGGAGAGCTGGCTCGCCGCATCGGCGTCCGGACGCCGTCGCTGTACACGTACTTCGACTCCAAGAACGCCGTCTACGACGCGCTGTTCCGCCGAGGCTGGGAGCAATGCCTGGCCGCCATCACGGACCACGCCGAGCGCCTCGGCCCGGTCCGACCTTCCACGGACGTGCTCTCCCGGGCCCTGGAACTGACCGAGGCCCACGCACGCTGGGGTGTCGAGAACCCAGCCCTGGCCCACCTCATGTACTTCCGGCCCGTCCCGCAGTGGCAGCCGTCTCCGCAGGCCTACGAGCCGTCACTGGCGGTGTTCGCGCTGCTCGTGGATGAGATGTCCCGCTACCGCGAGCATGGGCTGGTCAGGGAGGACGTCACCGTTGCCGAGATGGCCAACAACGTGGCCAACCTCGTCACCGGGGTGATCGCCCGTCACCTCGGTAACGAACCCGACGCGGCTTGGGGGGAGGGCCGGGCCGAGGAGCACTTCGCCGGCTTGGTCGCCGCACTCATCACGTCCTACTTGCCCGAGGAGGATCGCCATGGACGTCGTACCCCCGCCCGCCGCTGAACTGCCCGCCGCCGACGCTGCCAGCGGTGCCCGTGCCGTGCGCGCGCAGCGGCTCGCCTTCGCCGCGGAGGCGGCTGCACTCGCGCCCGAACTGTGGGACGCCCCGACCGAGTGCCCGCGCTGGACAGTCCGCGACATGGTCGCGCACGTCACGGCGGCCTCCCGCTTCACGCGGGCACCACTGCTCTACCTCGTCGACACCGTGCTCGCGCGGGTGCTCCATCCGCGTGACAACGCCCTGGATGGGGTCAACGAGGTCGGCATCGCTCGGCTGCGAGAAAAGTCCCCCCACGAGCTCATCGAACGCCTGCGTCGTCGTGCCCGGGACTCGCGGCCGGCACCGGGCGTCCTGCGCCGGGTGCCCATCCGCGACCCCCAGCTGCCGAGGTACGCGACGATCGGGTACTTCGCTCACGACATCCTCGCTCGCGACGTGTGGTTGCACCGCCACGACATCGCCCGAGCAGCGGGCACGTCCGTCGCGCCCGACCCGAGCGACCACGATGTCGTGACCCAGGTCGTCCGCGATCTCGCGCTCGCCTGGCACGGGCCGAGCGTCGTCCTCCACCTCAACGGGCCGGAAGGGGGCACGTGGCTGCTCGGCCGTGAGGCCGGGGCCCAGCGAGTGGCCCTGGATGGTGCCGACTACCTGCGCCACCTCTCGGGGCGAGCGGTGCGGGAGGGCTTCTTCGCCCACGTCCCGGACGCCGTGCGGCCCAGCCTCGAAGCCGCCCGCGTCACCTTTTGAACCGGCCTATCCGGCGCCGCGCCGAATCCGTCGACGCGGACGACTCACCCCGGCCCGTTCGAGCTCGAGGTCGGCCAGGCGGGCCATGACCTCTGGGTTGCCGATGCGCCAAGCGGCCACGGGATTGTCAGCCACCGTGCGCAACGCGGCGACCGGTTGCGTGGCCAGGGCCCGGAGGGCGAGGAGGTCGTCGCCGTCGCTGCTGCTCAGCAAGCCGCTGGTCGTGCCGGCCAGGGCGGCGAACGCCACGCGGCGCGGCACCCACACCACGGCGAGCGCCAGGAGTGGCATCAGGAACACGAGCCATCCGGTCACGGTGGCCACCCGTTCGAGTTGGACGACCTGGTCGCCCGCCGCGACCGCGAGCTCGCCCAACGTGCCCGACATGCCGTCGAAGGGTTGCCGCAGCCCGTCGCCCACCACGGGGACTCCCGCGGCCTGCGTCGCGGCGTCGCCCAGCTGGCGCTGGAGATCGCCTGTGACGCGTTGCGTCTGGCGAGCGGGCTCGGACAGGGCTCGGATCGTGCCGTCCGCGAACCGACCCACGAACCACCAGGCCACGGCCCAAGCAATGAGGAGGAGGTCTCCCACCACTTGGCCGACAAACCGCCACGAGGGGCGCGCGTAGAACCTCATGGGCCCATCATGGCGGGAGGCCCGGACAGATCGCGTTCGGTGTCAGCCCGTCACGACGGCGTTGCCGGCGGACTGCCAGGCGCCGATGCCTCCGTCGAGGTGCCAGGCGTTGGTGAAGCCGAGCTTCTTCATCGCGGCCAAGGCAGCGGCGGAGCGGTTGCCGGAGCGGCAGTAGACCGCGTAGGGAGCCGACCGGTCGAGCCCGGCGACGGCCGTCTCGAAGTCGCCGTTGATGTCGGCGAGCTGGGCCCCCTCCAGGTGCCCGCCGGCGAACTCGGCCGGCGTCCGGACGTCGAGGACCGTCACGCCCGGGACGTCGAGGGAGGCCTTGAACTGCTGGGCGTTGAGCGTCGCACCGAAGGCGGGAGCGACCCCCTGCGCAGCCGCGCTCCCGACGGACGCCGGGGCACTCGGACTCGTTGCGGTGCAGGCCGCTCCGGTGAGGGCCACCACGGCGGCGACAATGACGGACGCGGTGCGACGGACACGCATGGCGGCTCCTCGAGGTCGGACGGACATGCAGGGATCATACCCCGGGGGGTATCGGATTCCGCAACCGTGGGATCCGAACCCGTGGGATCCGAACCCGTGGGATCCGAACCCGTGCGATCCGAACCCGTGTGATCCGAACCGAGAGTCCAACCGTCAGATCAGGAACCGGTAGAACGGGCTCTGGGGATCCACCGGCTCGGCACGGATCGGGCTGTGGTCCATCCGGACGAGGAGGTCGGGCAGGGTTGCCGGATCGCCCAACTCGATGCCGACCAGGGCGGGGCCCACCTCACGGTTGCTGCGCTTGACGTATTCGAAGTGGGTGATGTCGTCGTCCGGGCCGAGCACCTCGTCGAGGAACCTGCGCAGGGCGCCCGGCTCCTGCGGGAAGTTCACCAGGAAGTAGTGCTTGCGGCCCTCGTACACCAGGGAACGCTCGACGATCTCGGCGTAGCGGGAGACATCGTTGTTCCCCCCGGAGATGACCACGACCACGACTTCTCCGGGCTTCGGCGGGTGGAGCCGCAGTGCGGTGGACGCGAGCGCCCCGGCCGGCTCGGCGATGATGCCCTCGGTCTGGTAGAGCGCGAGCATCTCCGAGCAGATCGCCCCCTCGGGCACGGAGACGGCGCGGGGAGCCAGGCGGGCAGCGATGGCGTAGGTGAGCTCGCCCGCCCGGCGCACGGCCGCGCCGTCGACGAACGTGTCGACCTTCGTCAGCGTGGTCGGGCCTCCGGCATCCAGTGCGGCCGCCATGCAGGCCGCACCGGTTGGCTCGACCGCGACGACGGTGGTGTGGGGGCTGAACGTGCTCAGCCACACCAGGCAGCCGGCGAGCAGGCCGCCGCCGCCCACGGGCACGACCAGACGGTCGGGCTCGCGGCCCAGTTGCTCGACGATCTCCTTGGCAACCGTGCCCTGGCCCGCGATGGTGCGCGCGTCGTCGAAGGCGGCCACCATGACCGCTCCAGTCTCCTCGACCGCTTGGGCGGCCGCCGCAGACGCCTCGTCGTAGGAGTCACCGACGACCACGAGCTCGATGGAGTCACCGCCGAGGTGCAGCATCCGGTCGCGCTTCTGGCGAGGCGTGGTGCTCGGGATGAAGATGCGCCCGTGGATGCCCAACTCAGCGCAGGCCATCGCCACGCCTTGGCCGTGGTTGCCCGCGGAGGCCGCGATCACACCGGCCTTGCGCTCCTCCTCCGACAGCTGCGCGATGAAGTTGTACGCGCCCCGGATCTTGTAGGACCGCACCGGCTGCAGGTCCTCCCGCTTGAGCCACACCTCGGCCCCCGTGGCGGCGGACAGGCGTTCGTTGTACTGGAGCGGTGTGTCGTTGATCACCCCGGCGAGGCGGACGGCGGCGGCGTCCACGTCGGAGGCTGCCACGGGCAGGGGGAGGCTGATCACATCGCTGGGAAGGTGCGTCACCCGCCCATTGTGCCCCCGATCGAGGAGCCGGGGAGCACGGCGCACTCAGGCGTGCTTGCGGACCGGGGGCGCGTCCTTCGCGCTGGTCTCGCCGACGATGTCGAACAGGTCCGGCTCGCTCCGCTTGAGCACGGACGCCTCGGGCAGAACGGCTGCGGGCTTGCGTCCGATCACCGCCGGCACGGCCGTCGCGTCCTCCACCAACTCGGGAGCTGACAGCTGGCGAAGCGGCTCCTCGATGGGGGTGAGCTCGGCCAACTCCTCGTCGGTCACCTTCAGGTCGCGGAACCGGCGGGCCGTGACCATCACGCGGGTCTCGAGCGAGCCGACGGAGGCGTTGTACGCCTTCACCGCCGAGCCCAACGCGCGCCCGAGCTTGTCGACGTTGTGGCCCATCGTGCCCAGCCGCTCGTACAACTCGCGGCCCAGCGTGGACACCTGGGCGGCGGATTCGGCCAACCTGGCCTGCTTCCAGCCGTACGCGATCGAGCGCAGCATGGCGATCAGTACCGTCGGCGTGGCCACCACGACATTGCGGCTGCTGGCGTACTCGTGCAGGTCGGGGACCATCCGCAGCGCCTCGAAGCCGAGCGCCTCGTTCGGGATGAACATGACGACGAACTCCGGCGTACCCGGGTCGGCCTTCCAGTAGTTCTTCGCGCTCAGGGCGTCCACATGGCCCTTCACGTTCCTGGCGAACTGGGTCAGGTGGCGCTCGCGATCGCGCTCGTCGTCGGCCTCCTGGGCATCCAGGAAGGCCGAGAGCGGCACCTTGGCGTCGACGTAGACGAACTTGCCCTCGGCGAGGGTGACCTTGAGGTCGGGGCGGATCACCCGATCCTCCGACGTCGTGGAGGTGGACTGCTGGGTGAAGTCGCAGTGCTCGAGCATGCCCGCGAGTTCAGCGACCCGCTTGAGCTGCAGCTCGCCCCACGCGCCGCGCACCTGGGGCTTACGCAGGGCCGTCGACAGGGCGTTGGTCTCACGCCGCAGTTGTTCGCCGGTGAACTGCACCGCCTTCACCTGCTGCGCCAGCTCGGTCGACATGGCGACGCGGGCCTTCTCGACCTCGGTCAGGCGGTCGTTGAACAGCGCGAGGCTCTCCCTGATCGGGGCCATCAGCTGTTCGGTGGCCTTGAGCCGGGTCTCGGCGGTGGCGTCCGCCTTCTTGCCCTGCTCGTCGAGTGCGGCACCCGACAGCACCTTGAACTCCTTCACGAGGCCGTCACGATCGGCGGCGATCTCCTCGGCGCGGGCGCGGGCGGTGTCACGCTCGGCGAGCGCCGCCTCCAGCCGCGCGGCCAGGCCGGCCACCTTCGCCGCCTGCTCGGACGCCTCGGCCTGGGCGTTGGCCGCCTCGACGCGGCCCTCGGCCACGGCTCGGTGGGCGCGCTCGGCCTCGGCGCGTGCCTCCTGCACCTTGATCTCGGCCTGGCTCACCCGAACCTCGGCGTTGGCGATGTCGGCCCGCGCGCGCTCGGCGTCCGCCCGCGCCGCGGACTCGGCCGCGCGCAACCGCTCGGTGGCAGCGGCGTCCTCGACGGCGGCTGTGTCGGACGCCCGCCGCAGGACGAGCCATGCGCCCGCAGCGCCGAGTGCGACGCCAACGAGGAGGGCCACCAGGAGGAGGGCGAAATTGTCCATGCCTCGATCCTGTCAGGGCCCTCCGACAATTCTTCGCTGCCCCGCCGCGGGCTCCTGCACCGCGAGCAGCAGGAGGGTCCAGCCGGCGAGGTAGGTGAGGCGGACGACGAGTTCCACCCACGTCGGTGACGGGCGGAACCGGGGGTGGAACATCTGCAGGGCGACGAGCGAGTCCGAAGCCACCAGCAACAGCGCGGCACCGGCGACCCGTCGCGACACCGGTTCGGAGAACCATCCCCTCCGCGGAGCCGCCAGCGCCGCGGCGCCGAAGGAGACCAGGCAGCCGGAGAAGACCGCGACCGGGACGCGCATGCCCGGCGGCACATGCGGCCAGACCACCGCGCCGACGGTGGTCGCGGTCGCCGCCGCCCCCGCCGAGGACAGCACGTCCGTCGGGCACGGGCGCCCCCGCCAGTACGCGCCGGCGAGCGTCGCATACGCGGCGGCGAAGCACGACATCCCCGCGAGCGAGGCCGACTCGTCCTCATACTCCCGGGACGCCACGAGGAACGCGTCACCCACCGCCGACAGGCCGAGGGCCGCGGTTGTGAGCCGCTGGGTCGCGGTGGTCGGCCGGGAGGCGAGCGCCGCCGCGAACAGCGCACCGATGGGAGAGGTGGCCACCCACCGGATGATCCGTTCCGACGCTCCCGACAGGACCAGTCCGCTCAACGCGGCGCCCGAGGCGGCGGCTCCCACCACCGCACATCGTTGTGCCCTCGACAGGATCCCCCCACGCCCAGGCATCATGGCTCATCCCCTCACCCGCGCCGCGCCTGCTGACTCCAGTGTCCTCCGGGGGGCGGGGACTCCGCAGGCTCCGTGGCGGATCGCCGAGCGCAGCGAGCCTCGTGCCGATCGCGGGGTGACCGGGCAGGATGGGGCCATGGCACTGGACCACATCAACGACCTGGCCGCCTTCGTCTCCGCTTCCCCCAGCTCCTTCCACGCCGCGGCCGAGGTGGCCCGCCGCTTGGAGGCCGCCGGCTTCACCGAGCAGTCCGAGGACGCGCGTTTCGTGCTCGAAGCCAGAGGCGGCTACGTCATTCGTGATGGCGCCGTGGTGGCGTGGCACGTCCCCTCCGGTGCCGACGCGGCTTCCGGTTTCAGGATCGTGGGCGCCCACACCGATTCGCCATCCCTCAAGCTCAAGCCGCGGCCCACGGCGTCCGCCTTCGGGTGGCAGCAAGCGGCGGTCGAGGTGTACGGCGGCCCCCTGCTCAACCAGTGGCTCGACCGCGAGCTGGGCTTGGCCGGCCGCATCGTGACGCGGGCGGGGGAGCAGGTGCTGGTGCGGACGCCGGCGTGGCTGCGCGTGCCCCAGGTCGCCCCGCACCTGGACCGCTCGGTCAACGAGTCCCTGCGCCTGGACAAGCAGACCCACCTCAAGCCCGTCTTCGCCGTCGGACGCCCCGACCTCGACCTGCTCGACCTGATCGCCGACCACGCCGACCTCGACCTCGCCGACGCCGCGAGCCACGACCTGTACTGCTACGTCACGGAGCCCCCGGCCGTCTTCGGCCCCCAGGAGGAGTTCTTCGCCTCGCCGCGCCTGGACAACCTCAGCTCGGTGCACGCCGGTCTGGTCGCCCTGCTGGACGCCGAGGGTGACGACATCACGGTGCTCGCGTGCTTCGACCACGAGGAGGTCGGTTCCTCTTCGCGCTCGGGCGGTGCCGGCCCCCTGCTGGAGCAGGTGCTGCGCCGGATCGCCGGTGCCCTGGGTGCGGACGCCGACGGCTGGCACCGCATGCTGGCGCGCTCGACCTGCATCTCAGCGGACGCCGGCCACGCGCTCCACCCGAACCACCCCCAGTTGCACGATCCGGACCACCGCCCGCTGCTCAACGGTGGACCGCTGCTCAAGCACAACGCGAACCTGCGCTACACCTCGGACGCCGCCAGTTCGGCCCTCTGGCGCCGCGCCTGCGAGGCGGCCGGCGTCCCCACCCAGGACTTCGTGTCGAACAACGCGGTGCCCTGCGGCTCCACGATCGGGCCGATGACCGCCGAGCGCCTCGGCCTGGTGATGTGCGACGTGGGCATCCCGCTGCTGAGCATGCACTCCACCCGCGAGCTCGCGGGCGTCCTCGACCCGGGCTGGCTGGCCGACGCCCTCACCGCGTACTACGCGGGGGCCTGAGGTCCGGGGCGCCGCACGTGCGGACGGGGTTAACATCGGACCCCCAGTCGGGGCACAAGTTCACTCCATCCGTCGGCCCGCTCACCCGGGGGCCGTGCAACCGCGGTCGGGCCTTCGGCGTTCCGGCCTTAGAATGCTCTCCCGTGGCACTCACCATCGGAATCGTCGGGCTCCCCAACGCGGGCAAGTCCACCCTGTTCAACGCGCTCACCCGCAATGACGTCCTCGCGGCGAACTACCCGTTCGCGACGATCGAGCCGAACGTGGGCGTGGTGGGGGTGCCCGAACCCCGACTGGCCAAGCTGGCCGAGATCTACGGCTCGGAGAAGCAGATCCCGGCGACGGTGTCGTTCGTCGACATCGCCGGCATCGTGAAGGGCGCCTCGCAGGGCGAGGGCATGGGCAACGCGTTCCTCGCGAACATCCGTGAGGCGGACGCCATCTGCCAGGTCACCCGCGTCTTCGAGGACGCCGACGTCACCCATGTGGACGGTCACGTGAACCCGGGCAGCGACATCGAGACGGTCACCACCGAGCTGATCCTCGCCGACCTGCAGACGCTGGAGAAGGCGCTGCCGCGGGTCGAGAAGGAGGCGCGCATCAAGAAGGAGGCTCGCCCCAAGCTCGAGGCCATGCAGGCGGCCGTGGAGACGCTGAACTCCGGCAGGACCGTCTTCGCGTCGGGGATGGACACCACCGAGCTCAAGGACCTGTTCCTGCTGACCGCCAAGCCATTCATCTACGTCTTCAACTGCGACCAGGACGAGCTGGGCAACGAGGACCTCAAGACCCGCATGCGTGAGATCGTGGCGCCGGCGGAAGCGGTGTTCCTTGACGCCAAGTTCGAGTCCGAGCTCGTCGAGATGGACGAGGATGAGGCCCGCGACTTCCTGGCCGAGATGGGCGTGGACGAGCCCGGCCTCGACAAGCTGGCCCGCGTCGGTTACGACACCCTGGGCCTTCAGTCGTACCTCACGGCAGGCCCCAAGGAGGCCCGCGCCTGGACGATCCGCAAGGGCGCCACCGCACCCGAGGCGGCCGGGGTCATCCACACGGATTTCCAGAAGGGCTTCATCAAGGCTCAGATCGTCTCCTTCGACGACCTGGTGGCCGCTGGTTCGGAAGCCGCGGCCAAGGCCGCCGGCAAGATGCGCCTGGAGGGCAAGGACTACGTGATGGCGGACGGCGACGTGGTGGAGTTCCGCTTCAACGTCTGACCGGAGCGACACATGGGTGAGGGTGCGCGTGCATGGCAAGGGTGGGGGAGAGTCGGCCGGACCCGGTCGAGGAGAGAGCGCCTCGGCGAGGGGCGACATCCGGCGCCGGTCAGCATGACAGGCTCCTCACCTCGACGTTCACCCTCTCGTGGCTGGTCAACTTCTCCCAGTACCTGACCTTCTACGTCCTCGTCACCACGATGGCGCTGTACGCGGTGCGCCAGTTCGCCGCCTCGGACGCGATGGGCGGACTGGCCTCCAGCGCGTTCGTCATCGGGGCCACCCTCGCCCGCGTCATCGCCGGGTTCGTGGTCGACCGCTTCGGACGCCGACGCATCCTCCTCGCCGCCCTCGCGATGGCCGCAGTCTCCAGCGGGCTCTACTTCGCGGCCGTCTCGTTGCCGATCTTGGTGGTCGTACGCATCCTGCACGGCTTCAGCTACGCGTTCGCCAGCACCGCCACCATGGCGGTCGCGCAGGCGGCGATCCCGGCCCTGCGCCGCGGGGAGGGAACCGGCATCCTCGCCCTGAGCAGCACACTCGCCACGGCCGTGGGGCCGGCGCTCGGACTCTTCCTCGCCGGCAACGTCGGGTACGCCGCGCTGTTCACGGTCGCCACGGCGACGTCCGTGCTGGGCCTCGTCCTCGCCCTGTTCGTGCACGAACCCGCCCGGACGAGCGGTGCCAACGTCCCACCATCCGCGCGCAAGAGGTTCTCCCTGGCCGACATCCTGCACCCCGACGTCGTCCCGATCGGGATGTTCATGGTCGTCGTCGGCCTGTGCTACGCCGGGGTCATCACGTTCCTCAACGGGTTCGCCCAGGAGCGGTCCTTGACGGGAGGCGCGGGCTGGTTCTTCGTCGCGTACGCGGTCGCGATGCTGGTCATGCGACTCGTCCTGGGGAGGGTCCAGGACACCCGAGGCGACAATCCCGTGGTCGCCTTCGGGCTGGTGAGCTTCGCCCTGGCCCTCGCCCTGCTGGCGTTCGCGTCCGCGGACTGGCACGTGGTGGTGGCGGGCGCGTTGACCGGTCTCGGCTACGGCACCCTCATGCCGGCTTCCCAGGCCATCGCCGTGTCACGGGTGGAGCCGCACCAGTTGGCCACCGGCCTCTCCACGCTGTTGCTCCTCGCGGACGTGGGCCTCGGCATCGGCCCGATCGCGCTCGGGGCACTCGTCTCGGCCGCGGGGTTCGGCACGATGTACCTCGCGCTCGTTGCAGCCGTGGGCGTGGCCGCCGTCTGGTACGCGTTCGCGCACGGACGCCATTCCCGGGCTCGGCGCCCCGCGGCCGTCGCGTCGTCCTAGGCTGCGGGCATGGCACTGACGCGCGAGCAGATGATCGAGATCCTGGCGGAGGCCGATCCCGTCGGCCTCATTGCGAGAGGTGCCCCGCGGGACGAGTACGCGGCCGAGGCCGACGAGATCCTGAGCCTGCGCGGCGTGCCCCAGTTGACCGAGGTCACGAGCATCTTCGCCGTCAGCTTCGGCGAGCCGGGTGCGTGCCAGCGTGAGACGGCACGGTGGATCGTCGAGGAGATGAGTCGCCGAGAGGGGCCGTAGGGCTGCGGCGCAGGACACGGGCGGGGGTCGTCCGGCTCCTTTTCCCACTCCCGTGGTCCATGGACCACAATGGGGCGATCGGGACGGGGGACGACTTGGTGCGGTCAAGTGATGGTGTGAAACCGGGGTCGCGCGTCGTGCACTCGCTGAGGATCGCGCTGTTCGGTTCCATGGTGGCGGGCGTCATCGCAGCCGCCCTCGAGGCGCTCCTGCTGGTGTCCGCGCCGAACTTCATTCCCATCACGCTCGCCTACCCCATCAGCGCGGTGCTCTACACCGCGGCCGGGGTCCGCGCGTGGTGGCGGCGTCCGGGTTCGTTGATGGGTCCGCTGATCATGGCCGGTGGCGTGGCGATGCTCCTCGCAGGCCTCATCAACACCGAGATCGAGCCACTCGTCGTCGTCGGTCACCTCTCCGCGACGCTGGTCGTCGCCATCATCATCCACCTCCTGCTCGGCTTCCCGAGTGGCCGGCTGGGCCTGCCGTTTCCCCGCGTGGTCGTGGCGATCGCGTACGTCTCCACGACGGTGGCGCAGGCATTCTTCGTCCTGTTCGACGGCGTCGTCGCGGACGCCGGCCACGTCCTCCAACGCGTGGGAGGGCTGCTGATGATGGTGGGCACCGTGGTCGTCCTCGCCGTCCGGCTCAAGGCGGCCACGACCTCCCAGCGCCGCACGCTGATCCCCCTCTGGGGCTACGGCATGGCCGTGGTGGTGTTCATCCCCAGCGGTCCCTGGGTGCTGACCACGCTCGTCGGCGCGACCCCCCTGCAGATCGGTTCGGCGCAGCTGTTCGCGATCGCCGGCATCCCCATCGCCTTCCTCGTGGCGATCATGCGCGGAGCGTTCGCGCGCACCGCTGAGGCGGAAGCCCTGGCCGTGTGGCTCGGTGCCGATCCCGGACGCCCTCACCTCCACGACGCACTGGCTCGGGCCCTCGGCGACCCGACCGTCACCTTGGCCTATCGGCTCGTGGGTGGCCCGCACCACGTCGATGCACAAGGCCTCCCCGTGAGCGTGCCGCCACCGGGGTCCCACCCACGCGACACCGTCATCGTCGAGGTGGGCGGCGAACCCGTCGGGGCACTGACGTACGATGCACTGGCCGTGGACGCACGTGCCGCCCAGGAGGCAGCCCGCGTCGTGGCGCTGGCAGTGGAGGGAGAACGCCTGACCGCGGCGCTGAGGGCGTCGCGTTCCCGGATCGTCGAGGCCGCCGACCGGGAACGGGCCCGCATCGCCCATGACCTTCACGACGGGATCCAGTCGCGTCTGGTCCTGCTCGGGGTGGACGCCCACCGCCTCGGTCGGCTGGCGTCGGCGGGGGCCGACACGTCCACGTTGACCGAGCGCGCCACACGCCTGCGGGAGGAACTCGACGCGGCGGCCACAGAAGTGCGCCGGTTGGTGCAGGGCATCATGCCGACCGCCCTGGAGCAGAGTGGCCTGGCGGCCGCGGTCGAGGACCTCACCGATCGGATGCCCATTCCAGTTCGGGTCTTCCTGGAGGTGCCCGAGCCACTCTCCGCCGAGGTGGCGCGCACCGCCTACTTCGTGGTCGCCGAGACCCTCACGAACGTGACCAAGCACGGGAACGCCAGGGCTGCACGGGTGGACATCGACCACGACGGCGACACGTTGGTGGTGCAGGTCAGCGACGACGGCGGAGGGGGAGCGTTGCTCGACGCCGGCCGGGGGTTGAGCGGCTTGCGCGACCGGGTCGAGGCGATCGGCGGACGCCTGGTGGTCGACAGTCCACCCGGTGCGGGAACGAGGATCAAGGGGGAGTTGCCGTGCGGGTCGTGATCGCCGAGGACGAGGCGCTGCTGCGCGAGGGCCTGGTCCTCGTGCTGGCAGAGGGCGGAGCGGACGTGGTCGCCCGCGTGGGCGACGCCCCGTCGTTGCTGGAGGCCGTCGAGGAGCTGGCTCCGGACCTGGCCATCACGGACATCCGCATGCCGCCCACGTTCTCAGACGAAGGGCTCGCCGCCGCCCTGACGATCCGGGAGCGGTTCCCCGCCACCGCGGTCCTCGTCCTGTCGCAGCACGTCCAGCGCAACTATGCGGTCGAACTGCTGTCCGCGGACCGCGGTGGGGTGGGGTACCTCCTCAAGCAGCGCATCGCCGACATCGACGGCTTCCTCGCCGACGTGCGGCGAGTCGCAGACGGGGGCACCGCCCTCGACCCCGAGGTCGTGCGCCTCATGATGTTGCGAACCAGCCGTGCCGGCGGCCAGGTGCGCAAGCTCACGCCACGCCAGAACGAGGTGATGGCCCTGGTCGCCCAGGGCCGGTCCAACGCGTCGATCGCGAAGACACTGTTCCTCACCGAGAAGGCGGTCGTGCAGCACACGTCGAACATCTACGACGCACTCGGCATCCCGGTCGCGCAGGACGACCACCGCCGGGTCCTCGCGGTCATCCGTCACCTCGAGGCCGAGGCGGAGGTCGGCCGACTCTGAACGAGGGCCTCCCGTCAGCCCCCCAGCGCGCGGCCACCTGCAGGGTCAACTCGCGGACGCCGCGTGCGCGACACGTCAGGCCCTGGTCGCGCCGTCGTCGTCCACGACGGGTGGGGTGACGACCGTCTCGGCCGTGCCCCTCTCGTCTTCCTGGACCAGCGCGCCGACGCCCTCGCCGGGGGGAGTGGGATCGACGGCGAGCACGAAGTCGTCGCCATGGCTCACCACACCCTCGACGACGGCAGCCTCGATCGCCTTGGCGGCGTAGCGGCGACGCACCATCATCGGGTCGGTGTGCAGGTCCCTCATCAGCGAGACCACCATGCCGATCATCACCACCATGAAGGGGAGGCCGGCGATGATCGTGATTGATTGCAGGCCCGCCAGCGCCTCGGAGCCGGCGATGATCAGCATGATGGCGGCCACGGCGCCGGTCGCCGCGCCCCAGAAGATCACCGTCGGACGGGATGGCTCGATGGTGCCGTTCTCCGACAGGGTGCCCATCACGACCGAAGCCGCGTCCGCCCCCGAGACGAAGAAGATGGAGGTCAGCAGCATCACGATGAACGCGGTGATGGTCGGCCAGGGCAGGGTCCCGAGCAGCGCGAAGAGGGTCTCCTCGGCAGATCCGATCTGGCTGAGCCCGGCACCGGTCTGCTCGGCATTGATGGCCGCACCGCCGAAGATCGAGAACCACACCAGGCTGACGGCGCTGGGGAGCAGGAGGACGCCGGACACGAACTGCCGGATGGTGCGGCCGCGGGAGATGCGGGCGATGAACATGCCGACGAACGGCGTCCAGCTGACCCACCACGCCCAGTAGAAGATCGTCCAGCTGGCCAGCCAGTCCAGGGCGGCCGGGCCCGCAGTTCCGGTGCGGCCGGACATCTGCATGAGGTTCTGCAGGTAGGTGCCGAGCGTGGCGGGCAGCAGGTTCAGGATGAACACCGTCGGTCCGACGACGAACACGAACAGGGCCAGGCCGATCGCCAGGAACATGTTGATGTTGGACAGGTACTGGATGCCGCGGCTGATGCCCGACACCGCCGACAGGATGAAGGCGGTGGTGAGGATCGTGATCAGGACGACCAGCGCGGTGTTGCTCGGCTCGTCGATCCAGCCGACGATCTGGGCGCCGGACATGATCTGCAGGGCGCCCAGGCCCAAGGAGGTCGCCGAGCCGAACAGGGTCGCGAAGATCGCGAAGATGTCGATCACCTTGCCGGCGGGACCGTACGTCTGGCGCTTGCCGAGCAGCGGCTCGAAGACGGCGCTCATGGTGAGCGGACGTCCCTTGCGGAACACGCCGTAGGCCACGGCCACGCCGACGACGGCGTAGATCGCCCACGGGTGGAGGCCCCAGTGGAACATCGTGGTGGCCAGGGCGTTCCGGATCGTGTTCTCGTTGTCCGCACCACCGGTCCCGGGTGGGGGCGTCACGAAGTGGGCCAGCGGCTCGGCGGCACCGTAGAACATCAGGCCGATGCCCATACCGGCGCTGAACATCATCGCGATCCACGACGACGTGCGGAACTCCGGGCTCTCACCGTCCCGCCCGAGCGGGATGTTGCCGAACGGGCTCATCGCCAGCCACAGGATGAAGAACACGAAGCCGGTCGCCGCCAGCGCGAAGAACCAGCCCGCGTTCGTGACGACCCAGCCCTGCCCGGCCGTGGCCGACGTGGACAGGCTGGTGGGGGACACGAGACCCCAGACGACGAAGGCCAGGGACACCAGGGCGGTGATCGAGAAGACGACCTTGTCGAGGGTCCCGGGGCGCTCGTCGCGCACGTCGGCGGTCGGTTCGAGGGCGGGATGGTTCGCATCCAGCACGCGTCCCTCACCGGTCATGCGGGCCACACCCGCGCTCGCGTGTGAGTGCAGCAGGGTCCGACGGGCGCGGGCTCTGCCCGCCTGGGAACGGGCGGCGCGGGTGAGTTTCACCCTCCGTGTGGATCCGGTCGGACGGTCCTGGTCAGTCATCGGCGTGCTTCCTGGTTGCGGACAGAACCGTTCGACCGTATGGCACCCGACGGGAGAAATCACATCGAGCCCTCCGGTTCGGCAACCGGACGGGCGTCCGGTCAGCCCCGCGGCTGCCAGGTCGGCGTCCGCGTCGCCGGGTCCCAGGAGTAGACCTCGTGGCCCGAGATCCACGTGCGGAGCACCTTGTGGGCCAACTCGAACGGGTCACCCGTCCAGAGGACGAGGTCGGCGTCCTTGCCGGGCTCGAGCGACCCGATCCGATCGGCCACGCCCATCACGCGGGCCGGGTTGATCGTGATGGCCCGCAGGGCGGCGTCGGCGTCCATGCCCTCGCGGACGGCGAGTGCGGCCTGCGTGACGAGGTACTCGATGGGGACGACCGGGTGGTCGGTGATGATCGACACGGGGACGCCCGCCCGGTCCAGGATGCCGGGAGCCGAGAGCAGCCGGTCGCGCACCTCCACCTTGGACCGGCTCACGATGAGCGGGCCGTACAGGACCGGGATGCCGCGCTCCCCGACGAGGTCGGCGATCTTCCAGCTCTCGGTGCCGTGGTCGAGGACGAGGTCGTACCCGAACTCGTCCGCCATGCGCAACGCGGTCGCGATGTCGTCGGCGCGGTGGCAATGCTGGCGCCACGGGATCTCCCGGTTCAGCACCATCAGCAGCGCCTCGTGGACGAGGTCGCCGCCGGCGTCGTCCTTGGCCGCGTGGTTGCGAGCCTCGGTGAACGCCTTGCGGATCACCAGCGCGGTCCCCAGGCGTGTCGACGGAGTCTTCTTGAGCTCGCCGTAGACCTTCTTCGGGTTCTCACCGAGGGCCGCCTTCAGGCCGGAGGGGGAGCGGAGGGCCATCTCGTCGACGACACGCCCCCAGGTCTTGATCGCGACGGTCAACCCACCGATGGGGTTGCCCGACCCGGGGTTGACGTTGACCGCGGTCACGCCGCCGGCGACGGCGTCCGCGAAGCCCTGGTCGTAGGGGTTGATCGCGTCGAGGGCGCGGGCGCCGGCCATCACGGGGTCGGTCATCTCGTTGGTGTCGTGGCCGGCCCACCCGTCGCCCTCCTCGTGGACGCCGAGGTGGACGTGGGCGTCCACGAAGCCGGGGAGCAGCCAGGCGCCCGCGGCCTCCACCACCTCGTGCCCCTGCGGCACGGCCACGTCCGGCCCGAGGGCGGCGATCCGGCCGTCGGTGACGACGACGGTGCCGTCGAATGGTTCGGCGGTGACAGGGACGACATGGGCTCCGGTGATGGCGACATTCATGGCGTCGAGCCTAGTGGGACAGCCCCAGGAACTCCCGCAGGCGGGGCAGCTCCCGAGATGCCTGGGTCAGGCCGAGCTGATGGGCCGCCTCCAGCTTGGCGACGTTGCGTTCGCCGTTGGAGATGGTCATCCGCTCGGGGGCGAACACGTACGCATCCCCGGCGCGCTCCAGCGCGAAGAGCTCGTCCCGGGTGGCGTTGTAGCGCGACCAGCGGGACAGCAGGGCGTCCGACACGGCCGGGTACCGGCGGAAGTACTGCCGGTAGAACCACGGGTTCGACGGCGGCTTCTTCGTGTAGCCCCGTTCCTGCGTGAGGACCACGACGAACTTCGAGTAGCCCGCCTCGCGCGCCGCGTCGATGGGGATGCCGCCCGTCTCCCCGAGTGCCCCGTCGACGTACAGTTCGCCGTCGATCTCCACCGGTGGCATCACGATCGGCATCGTCGAGGACGCCTGGACACGCGCCATCAGGTCGAGGGGCTCGTGGATGTCCGCGCGGCCCCAGCGAACCGTCCGGCCGTCGCGGACCCGACAGGCGCTGATGGACATCTCGGCCGGGTGTGCGTCGAAGGCGTCGTGGTTGAAGGGGAGCGCCTCGCCGGGCCCGGAGGTGCGGCGGTAGATGTAGTCGGAGTTGAACAACCCCTGACCGCGGACGAACGTCCGCCAGTCGCCGAACTGCGGGTCCGCCGCGAACGTCGTGAAGGACGCCTTCGCGCGCCACGCATCGCCCGTGAGGTAGTTCACCGTGTTGGACGCCCCCGCCGAGATGCCCGCCACGAACGGGAACACGATGCCCGCCTCCAACAGCGCCACCACAGTGGCTGAGGTGTGGGCCGCCCGCATGCCACCGCCCTCGAACACCAACGCGACGCCGGGCACGTTGATGGACGGGGCGGGACGCTGAGCGGATCGGGGCACGGGTCAGTCCTGGTCGGTCGAGTCGCCCGAGCGGTCGGGCCGCCCGGCGTCGGGTCCGCCGTCGACGAGTCCCTTGAGACGGGTGATGTTCGCGCGTGGGGCGAGGGGTTTCAGGGCGGCGCGGAGGGTGAGGTCGATGGGTTCGGGCAGCATCCAGCCGAAGTTGCGGGCCAGGAGCCCGAGGACGGCGCACGTCACGATGGGCGCCGCCATGCCGACCTCGCGCAGGCCGAGGTGGAAGAAGGTCAGTGCCTCGATGCTCCCGACGATGGCCAGGGAGGCGTACAGGGTGTTCCCGCCGAACACGGACGGCGTCTTGCCCACGAGGACGTCGCGCAGCATGCCCCCGCCGACGGCCGTGATGACACCCAACATGATCGAGGGGACGGCGTCCAGCCCGAGCGCGGCCGCCTTGATCGTGCCGGTGGCCGACCAACAGCCCAGCGCGAGGACGTCCGCCAAGGCGAGCGCGCGGCGGGAGAAGGCCCCCTCCAAGTGGATGAGGTAGGCCACGAGCGCGGCGACGAGCGCGCCGCTGAGGTAGGCGGGATCGGTGAGGGCGACCGGGTAGCCGGAGTTGAGCAGGACGTCACGGAGCATGCCGCCGCCGAGCCCCGAGATGATCGCGAGCGTGGCAAAGCCGACGATGTCGAACCGCCGGGAACGCGCCACGGCCCCGCCGAGGAGTCCGTTCGCGACGACTCCCGTCACGTCGACGATGCGGAAGAGTGCTTCGGCATCCCAGATCACAGGGAGATCTTCTCACCCTGTGTTGCATTTCCGGGTGGAGTTTCCCCAAGGATCCTTGGGGAAACTCCACCCGGAAATGCAACACAGGGCGTCGGGGATCAGCGACCCGGCGAGCTCAGCCGGGCGATGGTGTCGTTCAGGGTCGCGGACGGACGCATGACGGCGGCCGTCTTGTCGGCGTCCGGACGGTAGTACCCACCCAGGTCCACGGGGGAACCCTGGACGGCGATCAGCTCCTCGCTGATCTGCTCCGCCTGCGCGCGGAGCTGCTTGGCCACCGGACCGAACGCTGCCGCGAGGTCGGCGTCCTCGGTCTGCTGGGCCAGTTCCTCGGCCCAGAAGACGGCGAGCCACGCGTGCGAGCCGCGGTTGTCGACCTGGCCGACCTTGCGGGCCGGGGACTTGTCCTCATCGAGCAGGGTGCCGGTCGCGGCGTCCAGCGCCTTGCCCAGGATGGCCGCCTTCGGGTTGTCCGAGGTGCGGGACAGGTGCTGCAGCGATTCGGCCAGCGCGAGGAACTCTCCGAGGGAATCCCAACGGAGGTAGTTCTCCTCGAGCAGTTGCTGCACGTGCTTGGGGGCCGAACCACCGGCACCCGTCTCGAACATGCCGCCGCCGTTCATCAGCGGGACGACGGACAGCATCTTCGCCGACGTGCCGACCTCGAGGATCGGGAACAGGTCGGTGTTGTAGTCGCGCAGCACGTTGCCGGTGACCGAGATGGTGTCCTCGCCGCGTCGGATGCGCTCCACGGACTTCTTGGTCGCCTCGACGGGGGACAGGATCGAGATGTCCAGGCCCTCGGTGTCGTGGTCGGCGAGGTACTTCTCGACCAGGGTGATGAGGTTGCGGTCGTGGGCGCGCTCGGGATCGAGCCAGAAGATCGCCGGGGTGCCGGAGACGCGGGCGCGGGTCACGGCCAGCTTCACCCAGTCGCGGATCGGGGCGTCCTTGGTCTGGCAGGCGCGCCAGATGTCGCCGGGGGCGACGTCGTGCTCCATGAGCACCTCACCGGACGCCGTCGTGACCTGCACCTTGCCGGCGCGGGTGATCTCGAAGGTCTTGTTGTGCGAGCCGTACTCCTCGGCGGCCTGCGCCATGAGGCCGACGTTCGGGACGGAGCCCATGGTGACCGGGTCGTAGGCACCGTTGGCCTTGCAGTCCTCGATCACGGCCTCGTAGACACCGGCGTAGGAGGAGTCCGGGATCACCGCGAGGGTGTCGGCCTCCTTGCCGTCCGGGCCCCACATCTTGCCGCCGATGCGGATCATGGCCGGCATGGAGGCGTCCACGATCACGTCGGACGGGACGTGCAGGTTCGTGATGCCCTTGTCGGAGTTCACCATCGCCAGCGCCGGGCCGTCCGCCAGCTCGGATTCGAGGGAGGCCTTGATCTCGGCGCCCTTCTCCAGGCCGTCGAGGCCCGCGAGGATCGCGCCCAGGCCGTTGTTGCCGGTCAGCCCCGCCGCGGTCAGCTCCTGGCCGTAGGTCGCGAACGTCTTCGGGAAGAAGGCGCGGACGACGTGGCCGAAGATCACCGGGTCGGACACCTTCATCATGGTCGCCTTCAGGTGGACCGAGAACAGGACGCCCATCTGCTTGGCGCGGGCGATCTGCTCGGTGAGGAACGCGTCGAGGGACGCGGCACGGAGCACCGTCGCGTCCACCACCTCGCCCTCGAGCACCTTCAGGCCGTCCAGGAGGACGGTGACCTCACCCGTGGTGTCGACGAGTTGGATGCGCAGGGAGTCGGCCTCGGGCATGACGACCGACTGCTCATTGGCGCGGAAGTCGTCGCGGCCCATGGTCGCGACCTGCGTCAGGCTGTCGGCCGACCAGGTGCCCATCGAGTGCGGGTGCTTGCGGGCGTAGTTCTTGACCGCCAGCGGCGCGCGGCGGTCGGAGTTGCCCTCGCGGAGGACCGGGTTCACGGCGGAACCCTTGACCGCGTCGTAACGGGCCTTCGCGTCGGCGTCCGCATCGGCGTAGGCCGGGAGGTCGTAGCCCTGCGCGTTCAGCTCGGCGATGGCCGCGTCGAGCTGCGGCTGGGACGCCGAGATGTTCGGCAGCTTGATGATGTTCGCCTCCGGCGTCTTCGCCAACTGGCCGAGCTCGGTGAGGGCGTCCGGGACGCGCTGAGCCTCGGGCAGGCGGTCGGCGAAGGCTGCCAGGATGCGTCCGGCGAGCGAGATGTCGCGGGTCTCGACCTCCACGCCGGCGGTCGAGGCGAAGGCCTCGATGATCGGCAGGAGGGAGTAGGTGGCGAGCATCGGAGCTTCGTCGGTGAGCGTGTAGATGATCTTGGCCATGCGGACTCGGATCTCCCTTGAATGTGTCCAGTGATGCAGCGCTCACCCTATCGGGTCGCCGCTGGGCCCGAGAACAGAGCGGGCCCGCCACCGGTGTGAGCGGTGGGGGCCCGACATCTTGTTCTGACCGGAGATGGCGTGACGATTCCGGCCGATGACACGAGGGAAAGTGCCTTCATCCACGTCACCCGGATGAATCGGTGGACTGCAGACCACCGGCGGCCACTCGATCGCGCCATCCCACGCCCGCCTCCCGGCGCGACGTGTGAGGACATGTCTAATGCCCCGCGTACCGCTTCGGCAAGGGTCACGGCGTGTCGTCCACAGGGGAGTGGCATCCTCCACAGGGGACCTTGCCGACATCCACATTTCATACCCAATTGCCTGTGGAGAACCGTGCCAGACTGAGGGGATGAGCATCGAACGGCCGCTTCCCCGTGCGTTGCCCGCCGATGTCGGCGTGGATCCCGCCGGTGTGCACGCCTTCCTCGACGGCCTGTCCCGACGCCACATCGACCTGCACAGCCTGCACCTGCTGCGGTACGGCCGCGTGTTCGCCGAGGGTTCCTGGGCGCCCTACCGACCCGAGCACGCACCCCTGCTCTACTCGCTGTCGAAGACGTTCTCCTCGGCAGCGGTCGGTCTGGCCGTCGCCGACGGCGCGTTCGGCTACGACGACCGGCTCGTCGACCTCTTCGCCGACGTGGTGGACACCGCGGGGCCGGTCGCCTCACGCATCCGCGTCCGGGACTGTCTGGCCATGGCGACCGGTCACACCTCCGACACGGTCTTCTCCCCGGCGTTGGCGAAGCTGCCTGGCCGGACGCCGTGGCGTGTCGTGCTGGGCGAGGAGCCGGCGGGCGAGCCCGGGACGACGTTCTGCTACAACCAGTTCGCCACGTGGACGCTGGCCGAGGTGGTCCGGCACGCGACCGGACGAACGGTGCTGGATGTCCTCCAGGACCGCGTCTTCGGACCCCTCGGCATCAGCCGGCCCCGCTGGGACGCCGACGCGCATGGCCGACTGCTCGGGTTCACCGGGCTGCACCTGCCCCCCGAGGCGATCGCCTCGTTCTTCCAACTGCTCGCCGACGACGGCGTCCGGGACGGGGAACGGCTCCTGCCCGTCGAGTGGATCACCCGCCACCGACAGCTCCAGGTCTCGACGGCGTCCCGCGAGGCCAATCCCGACTGGGCCCAGGGCTATGGCTGGCAGGTGTGGCGCGACACCCGTGGCGGGTACCGCGGGGACGGCGCCTTCGGGCAGTTCGGGGTGATCATGCCGAAGCTGGACGCCGTGGTCGTCCTGACCAGCCTCACCCAGCGGATGCAGGAGGTCCTGGACGAACTCTGGGCCTCCCTCGTCCCCGCCTTCGACCGGCCGGGCGCCGGCGACGCTCACCTCGCGGCGCGACTCGAACGGGCCGCACTCCGGACGGTGGGAGGCGAGAGGGGTGGCGCCGTTCGCCTGACCTTCGAGAATCGGACGAACCGGTGGCAGCTCAACGACGACCCGGACGGGTGGATCCTGCGCTGGGTGGACGCCGAGGGCGGCGACCACCACGTGCCGATCGGTCACGGGCGCTGGCGCCACTCCGTGATGACGTGGGGGGACCGCCGACTGCAGGTCGCGGCGTCCGGGGCCTGGATCGAGTGGGGGCACTGGGTCGGGCACGTGGTCACGCTGGACTCCCCGCACGGACTGCTCGTCCACCTGCGCGATGACGGGTCGGGGCGGACCGAGTGGATCGAGTCCGCGCCCTTGGGGCGGGGGAGCCTCGCCGACCTGGCCCTGCGCTGAACCTCGGTTACAGCTGGCTCCGTGCCGACGCGATCGCGTTCAGGATGGCGCGCGCCTCGGCGTCCGACAGCGGGGTGGTGTCCCGAACGGCGGAGGCCATCTCGTCGAGCCGGGCCGACGCGTTGGCTGGGGTCAGTCCGGTCGACAGCGACGACCAGGTGCGCTCGAGTCGGTTGCGCGCGCCGGGGTTCTGGACGCCGGCGATGGCTCCGTTGATGGCGCGGACGGACGCTCCCAGGTCGGACCTCGGCGCCTGTGGCGAGTCCCCTGTGGGAGCGGTCCCGGGCTGGGAGCCCGGAGCGTTCGTTGCCGGAGCGGGGGCGGGGACGGGGGTCCACACCCCGTCCGGACCGAAGGGTGTCGGGGACGGAGGAGTGCTGGCCGTGGCCACGGGCGTCGGCTGGGGTGTTTGCTGTCGGATCATCGTCGTGGCGGACGGGTCGGCATCTCGGGGACTGAGCTGCCAAGCCCCGAACGCTAGTGCGGCGGCCCCGACGACGGCTGCCGCCACCGGCCAGCGGCGGGTCGGCTTCGTGGCGGCGCGCCGGGGCGCCGGACCGCCGGGCGGGGCAAACTCGGAGTGCCCGAAGGAGGGTGGGGTGCGCGACGGTGTGGCGGCGGTCGGCAGGACCATCGTTCGGTCACCCGTTTGGAGGGCCGCCAGTTCGTCCGCGACCTGGGCCGCGGTAGGCCGATCGGCGGGATCCTTGGCGAGCATGCGGGCGACGAGGTCGTCCAATGCCTCCGGGACGTCCGCACGGAGCTCACGCAGCCGGGGTGCTTCGGCGGTCAGGTGGGCCAGGGCCTGGGCAACCGGCAATTCCCGCGGGAACGGCGGCTGCCCCGTGAAGAGGGCCATCAGGAGGCAGCCGAGCGAGTACACGTCGGTGGAGGTGTCGACCTTGTCGCCGCGCGCCTGCTCGGGTGAGAGGTAGGCGGCTGTGCCAGCGGTGAACCCGGCCTCCGTGAGGGTCTCGCCGTTCCCCTCGATGAGACGGGCGATGCCGAAGTCGACGATCTTGACGCTCCCCTGGTGCAACACCGCGTTGGCCGGCTTGACGTCCCGGTGGATGATGCCGGCACGGTGGGCGGCCATGAGGCCGCGGGCGATGTCCTCGCCGATGGCCAGACCCTGCTCCAGGCTCACCGGACCGCCCTCGGCGACGAGGCCGGCGACGGACGGGCCCTCGAGGAGCTCCATGACGAGGTAGGCGACCTGGTCGTCGCGGCCGGCGTCGTGGAGCGAGACGACGTTGCCGTGGTTCAGGGACGCGGCCGTGTCGACCTCGCGACGGAAGCGGCTGACCGCCACGTCACTGGAGCCGGGGGCCATCCGCACCGTCTTGACCGCCACGTCGCGCTGGAGGTGAAGGTCGCGTGCGCGCCAGACGTCACCCACCGCCCCGTGTCCGATTCGGACGTCGAGGCGGTAGCGCCCGTCGAGCACGGCTCCTTGTTCCACCGGACCATTGTCCGTCGGGATGCCCGCACGGGCCAATCCGTGTTGGTGTGCGGACGCCCGCGTGACAAGCACAAAGGAGTTCGACGCCCATGAGTCCCCCTCGTGGAGCACGGTGCACGGCAACTTGTGCAACAGCGTCCGGGGTCGGGCGCCCCGCCCTAGGCTCACATCAGATCCGCACGAGGAGGCACCACGAGGTGCACATGAAGGCAACGCCGCAGGGACGGTTCCCACGCCCCCCGGCCCGCTTGGTGGCTCGATTGCGCATGCTCATCGTTGAGGGCGCCGTGACACCCGAGCGTCCTGTCCCGATAGAGCAGGTGGCCGCCATGCTCCAGGTCGAGGAGGCGGCGGCGCTGTCCGCGCTGCAGGAGTTGGGACGCGATGGCTTCCTCGAGAAGACGGAGGACGACCAGATCCGCGTGCGGGCCCTCTGCGAGATGCCGGAGGAGGAGATCGTCCAGATCCGCCTGCTGGTGGAGCCGCCGGCCGTCCGCACCGCCGCCGAGCATGCCCGGACCGTTGACGTGATCACGCTGCGCCAGTTGGCTCAGAAGGTCGAGACCGCGCTGGAGAAGCGTGACTACGGTGAGTTTCGCCGCGCCGGTGACGACTTCTTCACGACCCTGATCATGCTCAACCCCAATGACGAACTGGGGCGGCTGTGTCGGGAACTGCGCCGTCGGACCGCCTATGACGGCCTCCGGGCCCCAGTCGAGTGGGGCATGCTGAGCTGGACGCTGCGGCCGCAGCAGCGGATGGTCGACCTGATCGAGGCGAAGGACTTCACCGCCGTCGAGAACCTGAGTCGCGTCATCGTCGAGCGCCTGCACTTCGTCGGGGCCCCTCGCATGGATGCTCCCTACCTCGTGGGCCCCCCAGTGGTGCTGGATCCGAACGTGGACGAGGAGTTCTTGGATGTGACGACGGACGCCTGAGGGTCAGGCCTCGTTGAGCCCCTCATTCACCATGTCCAGGGTCCGCGTCCGCTGCGAAGTCCATTGGAGTGTCAGGTCGCCGATGTTGACCTGTTCCCCGTCGTGGAGCACCGTGTTGACCTTCTGCTTCCCGAGTCTGGCGACGACGCGGACGCCCTCCCCGCCCTTGACTGGTGAGATGTGGCCGGAGAGTCCGGCAGCTTGGGGGCCCGCCGTACGGGCCAGGTCGATCTTCGTCCCCCACAGCATGAACTCCCGGACGGTCGCTCCCTCCCGCAAGACCTGAAAGGCTCCGCGCAGCTTGGTTCGACGGCTGCGGATGGCCAGCAACCCGAGGATGAGCGCGAGCAGGACTGCGGCGCCCCCGATGGCCGTCGGGAGCCACGTGGTTTGGACGGCGGGCTCGACCTCGCCGGGGAAGGTGGCGGGTGCCGGGGGCAGTTCGACGGGGACGGCGTCGAGGCGGGGGCTGAGCGTCACCCCGAACTCGGACGCCGCGGCCTGCCACGGGCTCTCGACCGTGCCCTGGGTGACCAGTGAGCCGCCCCCTTCGCCGAGCTTGTCGACCGTCAGGGTGAGGGGGAACTGCTGGGACTCACCGGGCTTCAGCGTCCCCGACCGCCTTCGGGACGAGCGAGACCTGGGTGCCGCGCCGGTGACCGACACCCAGATCCTCTGGCTCGGCGCTGCCGTGCTCGCTGCCGGCGCCGTCGTCGGCCTGTACCTGATCCTCAGCGGGGGCCGCGTGGTGCCCATGTCCCGACGTCGCCCGCCGGATGCGGCTCCGCCGAGCGGCCTCACGCGATCGGCCGACGCCGCGGTCCGCCTTGCGGGACGAGCGCTCGGCAACCGTGCTGGCGCCTTGCACGAGACCCTGGACCAAGCGGGTCTTCGGTCAACGCCGCAGGAGTTTCTCGTCCTCGTAGCGAGCGGCATGGTGGCACTCTTCGCGGTCGGCGGGTTGCTCTGGGGACCGCTGCAGGGACTTGTCCTGCTGTTTCTCGGCCCCGCGCTCGCCTACATGGTCGTACGGATCCAGACCGACCGTCGTCGCAAGAGGTTCGGGCTGCAGCTGGACGAGACGCTCGCGATCCTCTCCGGCAGCCTGCGCGCGGGCTACAGCTTGCCCCAGGCCTGCACCACCGTGGCCGCCGAGACGGAGGCGCCCACGTCGGAAGAGTTCACCCGGGTCACCAACGAGGCGCGGGTGGGCCGTCCCTTCGTTGCGGCCCTCGAGGACGCGGCCGTGCGCGTGAAGAACGATGACTTCTACTGGATCGTGCAGGCGATCGCGATCAATCGTGAAGTCGGGGGGAACCTCGCCGACGTGCTGGAGGGCGTGGGCCGTACCATTCGCGAGCGCACCCACCTCAAGCGGCAGGTGGACGCGCTCGCAGCCGAAGGGAAGCTCTCGGCGATCATCCTCGGCGCCCTCCCGTTCGTCATGTTCCTGCTGCTCTCGCTGGTCAACCCGTCCTACATCGCCCGGCTGTACGAATCGTTGACCGGCATCCTGATCCTCGTCGCGGGCGGCGTCATGCTTCTCATCGGCATCCTGTGGCTACGCGTCCTTGTCAGAATCAAGTACTGAGGAGCGCACGGTGCCTACCTTCGTGATCGCCGCCATCGCCCTCTTCGCCGGGGGCACCTCCTACTTGGTGTGGCTTGCTTCGGTCGGGGACGGGAAGGTCATCAAGGCGGTCCGCGGCAACCTTCAGCGGGGCTTCCCGACAGCACTGGGAGCCCCAGCCCGGCGTGCGCGGCAGGCCGGCATCGGACGCCGCCTCGTCGGCCCCAGGATGGTCTCCTTCCTCGACCGTTTGATCGTGCGCGCGGGCCGACCCGAACGCTGGCCTGTGGATCGCGTCATCGGCGCGAAACTCCTCGGCGCCCTCCTCGGCCTCGTCCTCGGTGTCCTGGTCGTCCTGCGCGCCGGGACGACTCAGGCGGTGGTGCTCGCTGCATTCCTTATCGCCTTCGCCTTCTTCATGCCGGACCTGTTGCTGTGGAACACCGGTATCAAGAGGCGCCAGGCAGCTCAGCTCGAACTGCCCGACACCCTCGACCAGATGAGCATCGCGGTCGAGGCCGGTCTCGGCTTCGACGCGGCCATGCTGCGCGTCGCACGCAACGGCAAGGGAATCCTTGCCGGGGAACTCATCCGGACGCTGCAGGACATCCAGGTCGGGCAACCTCGCCGCATGGCCTTCGAAGCGCTCTCGGAGCGGCTCTCCGTGCCCGACCTGCGCCGGTTCATGCGGGCGGTCATCCAGGCGGAAGAGTACGGCATTCCCCTCGCCGACGTCCTCCACACCCAAGCGCGGGAGATGCGGGTGGCGCGTCGACAGCGCGCCGAGCGTGCGGCCATGGAGATCCCTGTCAAGGTCGTGTTTCCGCTGATCCTCTTCCTGCTGCCGGCCCTCATGGTGGTCATCATGGGTCCAGCGGTGCTCGGCATCATGGCCGCCTTCGGCGGCCGATGACCGCGCTATGGGGAGCCGCCCTCGCGGCGTCCGTGGCGTGGGCTGTGTTGTCCTGGTTGCCGAGGGTGGCGACGGCATCTGAGGCGCACTACGCGCGGTGGGCGACCCCTGTGGCTGCCCTGCTCGGTGCGGGCGCTGGTGCTGTCGCCCGTCATCCCGGCGAGGCCGCCCTGCTCGCGGTGCTGGCCGGGGCTTTCGGGGTCCTGATCGTCGTCGACCTGGCCGAGCACCGGTTGCCGGACGCGGTCGCCCTGCCGTTGCTCGGGGTGTGGTTCGTGGGCGCGGCCGCGCTCGCGGCGTCCGGGTTTGGTTGGGAGGCCTTGGGACGCTCGGCGCTCGCGGCAGTGGTGCTGTTTGCGGGATTCTTCGTCGCCGGCATCTTGGCCCGCGGCATGCTCGGCTTCGGAGACGTTAAGCTGTCCGCGCTGCTGGGGGCAGTGCTGGGATGGTTCAGTTGGCCCGCCGTCGGCACCGGCGTGGTCGCGGGCATCCTGCTCCACGGAATGGCCGCGCTGGTCGTTCTCGCATTTAAGCGCGATCTCAAGGCCGACGTTCCCATGGGCCCGGCGCTCATCGTAGGCGCCGCCGTGGGGGTGGCCTCCGCGACCGTGGGGCTGCCCTGGTAGGACAGCCCCAAGGACCTGTCAGCGGTTCTCGACGGGGACGAACGCCCGATCACGCTCGCCCGTGTAGATCTGCTTGGGACGCATGATCTTCTGCTCCGGGTCGGACACGCCCTCCAGCCACTGCGCGCACCAGCCTGCCGTCCGCGGGACGGCGAACAGCACAGTGAACATCTCCGGCGGGAACTTGAGCGCCTCGTAGATGAGGCCGGAGTAGAAGTCGACGTTCGGGTAGAGGCGGCGCTTGATGAAGTACTCGTCCTCCAGCGCGATCCGCTCGAGCTCGAGGGCGATCCCCAGCAGCGGGTTGACGCCAGTGACCTCGAAGACGTCGTCGCATGCCTTCTTGATGATGCGGGCGCGCGGGTCGTAGTTCTTGTAGACCCGGTGCCCGAATCCCATCAGCCGGGCCTTGCCGGCCTTGACGCCCTCGACGAACTCGGGGACGCGGTCCACGGAACCGATCTCGCGCAGCATCTTCAGGACGGCCTCGTTCGCGCCTCCGTGGAGCGGGCCGAACAGGGCACCGATGCCGGCGCCGACTGACGTGTACACGTCGTTGCCGGCGGACGCGACCGCGCGCACGGCGTTGGTGGAGCAGTTCTGCTCGTGGTCGGCGTGCAGGACGAACAGGATCTCCATGGCCCGCGACACACGCGGGTCCGCCTGGTAGACGCGCTGCTGGCTCTGGAACAGCATCGCCAGGAAGTTGTCGACGTAACCCAGTTCGTCGTTCGGGTAGACGTAGTGGCGTCCGATGGAGTGGCGGTAGGCCCAGGCGGCCATCGTGGGGATCTTCGCGATCAGGCGGATGATGTTCATCTCGTTCGCCTCGGCGTCCTCGATGCGCCGCGAGCTCGGGTAGAAGGTCTGCATGGACGCCACGGCCGACATCAGCTTGGCCATCGGGTGCGCATCGTGCCGGTAGGCGCGGATGAAGCTGCCCACGTTCTCGTGCACGAACCGGTGGGTGTTGATCTTGTTCTCCCAGTCGGCCAGCTGATCCGCGTTGGGCAGTTCGCCCTTCAGCAGGAGGTAGGCCACCTCCAAGTGGTTGGCGTGCTCCGCCAGCTGGTCGATGGGGTAGCCGCGGTACTCCAGGATGCCTGCGTCGCCGTCGATGAAGGTGATCGCGCTCTTGCAGGCCGCGGTGTTCATGAACCCTGGGTCGTAGGTGGCCAAGGGGCCGCTCGACGTGCTGACCTGCTTCAGGTCGGTCGCCTTGATGGTGCCGTCGGTGATGGGCAGGTCGAGCGTCGCCTCGCCACTGCTGATCGTGAGCGTTTCGGTCATACGACGCACCGTAGTTGTGAAAACTGATGGGTGGGGGAGTGTTCAGCAGGCGGTCAGACCACGAGCACGCCGTGCTCAGCGCACCGTCGGCGTCTGCTGCTCGAACCGCAACCGCCAAGTCTCGCCCTGCTTGACCCAGATCGACGCGCGCAGACTCACCGCCGTACGAGAGCGGGCCCGCCACCGCAACAGGAACACCCAGGGTGCCAACTCGTCGATGCCCTCAACCTCCACGGTGACGGGGTCGTCGTACGGCTTCAGGGTCGCCAGCGTCCGACCCTTGCCCGACGCCCGGCCGTTCACGTCGTGCTCGAGGAACTTGGGGTGCAGGAGCGCGTCGGCCGCAGCGCGGTCGGAGCGCACGGCGTCCGAGACCCACTGGCGTTGAAAGGCCACGACGGGGTGCTCGTCGGGATGCTCCTCCGAGTCGGGGGACGCGTCGAACAGGTCCGGCTCGCGGCGCGGACCCGGGGCGACGTCGGGCGTCGGCGTCCGGACGACGGTGGGGGAGAAGCCGGGGCCCTCGTCCACCGGCAGGCCCTTCTGAAAGGCGGTCGCCGCGGCCCGGGCGCGGGCGTCCGCCGCCTCGTTCAGGTCGTGCCCCGCGTGACCCTTGACCCACTCGAACGTGACGCGGCGCCCGGCGAGTTCGGCGTCCAGTTCCTTGAGGATCTCGACGTTGAGCACCGGCTTGCCGTCCGCCTTCTTCCATCCGCGGCGCTTCCAGGCGGGCATCCACTTGGTGAGCGAGTTGATGACGTATTGCGAGTCACACATCACGAGCAGGTCGTCGTCGACCCCGCGCGTCTGGCGCAGGAGGTCGAGGACGGCCATGAGCTCGCCCATGTTGTTGGTGCCGTGCTTCCAGCCGCCGGCGGCCCAGCGCTCCCCGTCGATGAACCAGGCCCACCCGGCCGGGCCGGGGTTGGACAGCGAGGAACCGTCAGCGGCAGCGATGATCACCCGGCCATTGTTCCGTCATGTCCCCCGTGATGCATTTCCGGGTGGCAAGACCCCAAGGATCCTTGGGGTCTTGCCACCCGGAAATGCATCACGGCTGCGGCCGCACCAACCCCGTGTCGTAGGCGAACACCACCATGCCCACGCGGTCGCGGAGGGCGAGCTTGGCGAGTGTGCCCGATGTGGGTCTTGACCGTGGCCTCGGCGAGGAAGAGGGTCTGGGCGATCTCGGAGTTCGTCAGCCCGGTGCCGACGAGCGTCAGCACCTCGCGCTCGCGCTCGGTCAACACCGCCAGGCGCTCCTCACGGGACTTCCCGGTCGAGCCGTCGCCCGGCATCAGCGGGACGAAGCGCTCCAACAGCCGTCGTGTCGCGGACGGCGCCACGACGGCCTCACCCGAGTGGACGGCCCGGATCCCCGCCAGCAGTTCGGCCGGGCCCGCGTCCTTCAACAGGAAACCGGACGCCCCCGCCTGCAGCGCGGAGTACACGTACTCGTCGAGGTCGAACGTCGTCAGCACCAGCACCTTGGTCGGCGCCCCGGACGCCACGATCCGGCGGGTGGCCTCGACGCCGTCCATGATCGGCATCCGGATGTCCATCAGGACGACATCGCACCCGGCGGGCGCGGCCGCCGCGCGCACGGCGTCCCGGCCGTTGCCGACTTCGGCGACGACCGTCATGTCGGACTGGGGCGTCCAGCACCATGCGGAAGCCGAGTCGGACGAGTTCCTGGTCGTCGGCGAGCACGAGGCGGATCGGCGCGGTCTCGGTCATCGGGCGGCTCCTTGCTGGATCGGGAATCGGGCGGTGACGACGAATCCGCCGTCGGGATGGTCATGGGCGGCCAACGTGCCGCCGAAGGCGGCCACGCGCTCGCGCATGCCGAGGAGGCCGTGGCCGAGGCCGTCCGTCGTGCCGGCGCCGACCCCGTTGTCACGGACCTCGACGACCAACTCGTGGGGGGCATGGTGCAGGTGCACGAGCACGGACGCGTCGTCGCCCGCGTGCTTGACCGTGTTGGTGAGCGCCTCCTGGACGATGCGGAACACCGCCAACTCCAGGCCGGGGGACAGCAGTCGTCGCAGGGTGGCGTCCCCGGTCACCTCCATGCGGACGTCGCGCCCGGCGTCCACGAGCCCTTGGACGACGCCGAAGATGTCGCCGAGTCCGGACGCCGGGGCGAGTTCCGTGGCTTGGTCCGAGCGGAGGACGCCCACGAGTCGGCGGGTCTCGGTGAGGGCGTCCTTGGCGGTGTCGCGGATGGTGGTGAGTGCTTTCTCCGCCGTGGCGAGGCGGGCAGCCAGATCTCCCTCCACGCCGGCGGCGTACGCTCCGCCGTCGGCCTGGACGACGATGACCGCGAGGCTGTGCGCCACGACGTCGTGCATCTCGCGCGCGAGGCGTTGGCGCTCCTGGGTGGCGGCCAGTTGGACGGCCTGCCGATGCTGCAGGGTCTGCGCCGTCATGGCGTCGCGGGCGGAGGCGCGGGCGTCGCTGCGCGCCCGGACGAACGCCCCGATGGCCCAGGAGGCCGCCACCACCGAGGCCAAGCCGACGAAGGCCGCCGTTGTCTGGACGACATGGGTCGACAGCGGGAGGGTCTGTCCGTTGCGCGCGTTGTCGATGGCCGGGCCCACGCTCCAGTCGAACGCGGCGGCGAGCGCGGCCAAGACGCCGAAACCCAGCCACCACAACCGATGACGGAGACGCCCGTACGCCGCGATGGTGTACATCATCAGGGGGACGGTGATGTTCGCCGGGCTGGCCCAGTTCGTGAGGGCGAGTTGGAGGAGGTGGGCGGGGATCAGGGCCAGGGCGGCGAGGTCGGCGTCGGCCCGGCGCCAGAGGACCGGCAGCACGAACATCAGGCCCCAGACGAAGCCGAAGAAGGTCCCGGGAGTGGCCCACCAGGGCGCGTCGAACGCCGTGCCGCTACCCAGCAGGACCAGCAGCCCCACGAATGCGGTCCACGCGATGTCGAGCGGACGCGGACGAGGGAGACGCAGCTGCGACAGGCGCAGGGGTTCTCTCGTTCGGTTGTCCACCCGGTCAGCCTAGGCGTGCGAGCGCGCGGTGGCCTCCGTCGCCGACATGGTGTCGTTCATACCGTGGGATGCCCCGGCGTCGGCTGGCAGGGCGGTCGAGCGGGCGGCGAGCAGGGTCATCGTGAAGAAGACCGCCACCGAGCACATCGAGAACGGGACGCCGAGGGCGTCCGTGCCGCTGAGCGCGATGCCGGCGCCGAAGGCCAGGTTGGCGATCGCCAGGACCACCGCGGTGATGCCTTCCCGCCACAGGCCGAACGCCTTGGCCTCGCGGGCGGCGAGGACGATCAGGCCCGCGGCCAGCGCCATCAGGGGGAACCGGATCCACTGGGCGACCAGGCTGCCGTGGACGTCGGCCTCCAGCAGGCGCCAGACGGGCCAGCTGGTGACGCGCGTGTACGAGCTGGGCCCGGCGGCGTAGATGCCGGCCAGGTGCATGACCCACAGGCTTCCGACGGCACCCCACGCATAGGCGCCGGCCTTGGTGGCGACCCACTGCGCGGGCGTCCGCTCGAGCAGGACGGCGGCCGTCGTCATCGCGACCAGCGCGGCGAGCGCGGAGCCCAGGTCAGCGGCGCCGACCCACGTCGGGTAGACCGCACCGAGGACGATCCCGCGGCCGACGAAGCCGGCCACGATCGCGCCGGCCACCGTCACCCACGGCAGGACCTTCACCAGAGGGTGGACGCCGCGCAGCCGCAGCGCCACGCCGGCCGCGACCAGGGCGAGCGGGCCCGACAGGACCGCGGAGGCGCGGTGGATCATCTCGATCCAGGGGTTGCGGTACAGCAGTTCGTTGACCGGACCGCCGGGCAGGAGGGCGTCCGCGTCGCAGCCGGGCCAGTTGCCGCACTCGAAGCCCGAGTGCGTGGCGGCCACGAGCGTGCCGCCGACGACGGCGAGCAGCGTGAACAGCCCGGCGGCGCGGAACAGGATGAGAACCCAGCGGGGAACCGTCGTCATGGTGGAGCCTCTCCGACTCTGTGTAGTAGGCGGCTCCACCTTAGCCTCAGTGCGGGTGCTGGTGTCGCGAGTGGTCGTGCTCCGGATCACCGTTGGCGTGCGGGTCGTCCAGGAACGCCGCGTCAGCCTGGTGGAGCGAGCCGAGTCCGTAGGCGACCTCGAGGTTGTGCCGGGTGAGGACCTGCTCCGGCGGCCCGGCGGCCACGACATACCCGCTCATCAGGATGACCCAATCCGCGGCCCGAGCCTCGGCCAGGTCGTGGGTGGTGAGGACGACGGCGTGTCCGCGCTCGCGCTCGGAGTGGATGATCTGGTCGATGGTCCGGGCCGACACGATGTCGAGACCGGTCAGGGGCTCATCGAGCAGCAGCGCGGAGTGACGCTGGGTGATGCCCTGGGCCACGTAGACGCGTTGGCGCTGTCCGCCGGAGAGCTCGTGCAGGTGCCGGTTGGCCAGCGGGGTGACCTGCAGGCGATCCATGGCGCGCTGCACGCGCTGCTTGTCGTCGGCCGAGGGGCGTCCGAACCAGCCGAGCTTGGGGTACAGGCCCATGGCGACCGCCTCGCGGACCGTGATGGGCATCCCCTCGGGCAGTGCGAGGGACTGCATGACGTACGCCACCCGACTACCGCGTCCGCCCGGCGTCGCGCCGAAGACGCGGAGCGTCCCCGACAGTGGATCCAGGATCCCGGCCAGCGCGTTCAGGATTGTGGACTTGCCCGAGCCGTTCGGCCCGATGATCGCCGTCACCTTGCGGTGGGGGATGGTGAAGCTGGACGGCCGGACCGCGACGTTCCGGTCGTAGCCGAGCACGAGGTCGGACGCCTCGGCCAGCAGCTCGAGGCCGGTGCCGTTCGGTGAGTCGGTCATGCGGACGCCACCTCCTTCGACTGCTCACGCTTGCGGAACAACGGGCGGACCGTCAACGTCAGGAAGAACGCAGCGATGGCGACGAGCGCGATCGTGGCGGCGCCCGCCGTGCCGAGGTGGTAGCTGAGGAGGAGGCCGACCCAGACCACGACGGCGGAGAGCAAAGCGGAGACCACGAACATCTGGGGGACCGTGCGCGTGATGAGCGCCGCCGTGGCTGGCGGCCCGACCAGGAGGCCGAACACCAGCAGGGTGCCGACCGCCTGGAAGCTGGCGATGACCGCGGTCGCGATCAGGACGAGCAGCGCCGCGTGGGTGAAGCGGGGGTTCATGCCGAGCGTCTTGGCCTTGGGGGCCGAGAAGCTGAGGGCCAGCAGCGGGCGGTAGAGGAGCAGCGACCCGACGAGCACCGGTGTGCCCAGGACGAGCATGGCCGTCAGGGTCTCGGCGTTCACCCCGAAGATGTCGCCGAAGAGGATGTTCGTCAGCGAGCCGGTGTAGGAGGCCGACTTGCTGATGATCACCACGCCGAGGGCCATCATGCCGACGAACAGCAGGCCGATCGCGGTGTCCTCCTTCAGGGCGGTCTGGCGGTGGATCAGCTCGATGCCACCCACCATGACGAGCGCCGCGACGGCCGCCCCCAAGTAGGGGTTGAAGCCGAAGATGGTGGCCGCGGCGATGCCGGGCAGGATGCCGTGCACGAAGGCGTCCCCGAAGAAGCTCATCCCGCGGAGCACAAGCCACACGCCCACGATGGACGTCATGAGCCCGGCGGTGAGTCCGCCGAGGAGAGCGCGTTGTTGGAAGCCCAGCATGAAGGGCTCAAGGAACCAGTCCACTGACCCAACCTACTTGAGGGCGTCGGCGATGAGGCGGGCGTTGGCGAGCATCATGCCCGAGTAGGTCTCGGCACCGGAGCCCGCGGGCCCGACCGAGCCCTCGTACAACTGGACGACCTTGATGTCGGTACCGGCCTCCTGGGCGACGGCCTCGACCAGGCGCGGGTTGACGGTGTTGTTGCTGAAGATCGCCGAGACCTTGTCCTCCTGGACAACCTTCACCAGTTCGGCGAGTTCGGACGAACTGGGCGCGGCATCGGTGGACCCGCCGGGGATGACCACGCCCGCGATCTCGAAGTCGTAGGCGTCGGCGAAGTAGTGGTAAGCCTCGTGGTCGGTGATGAGGACGCGCTTCTCGGGGGGGATGACCGACAGGATCTGCCGGACCTCGGCGTCCGTCTGCTGGAGCTTCTGCTCGACCTCGTCGCCGCAGGTGGCGTACTTCTGGTCGCCGGTCACCTTGGCGAGCTCGTCGCCGATGAGGCCGGCTGCCTTCGCCATGCGGGCGGCGTCCATGTGGACGTGGGGGTCCTCGGCGTCGTGGCCGTGGCCGTCGTCCTCGGCGTGCTCGCCGTCCGCGGCGTGCTCGTGACCCTCGTGGGCCGCCGCAGCCTTGGCCTCGATCTCCTCGTAGGTGAGCGGATCCAGGAAGGGAGCGACCTCGAAGACCTTCGCCCCGTCGGACTGGGCGCTCTTCAGGACGGTACCCATGCCAGCCTCCAGACCGAGCCCGTTCGCCACGACCAGCTTGGCCTTGGTCAGTGAGGCGACCTGGTTGGACGCGAGCGAGAAGTCGTGCGGGTCATCGCCGGGGCCCATCAGGGTCGCGGAGGTCGTGCCGGCGCACTGGGTGATGTCGCCCACGATCGAGCCGAGCTGGGTGGTGGTGGCGATGGCGACGGGGTCGGACGCCGCGGGTGCGCCTGTGGTCCCGGGTGTCGCGGGAGTCGAACAAGCGGCGAGCGTGAGCAGCAGGGGCACGGCGAGGAACGTGGAGCGCATGGTGACCATGCTAGAACAAAGCGAGAATCATTCTCAAACTGTGTGTGCCCAGATGGTTGGAGGCCCTGAGGGGATGATCCCCTCAGGGCCTCTCTTGGCTCGGGCGGTGCCTAGGCGTACGACTGGGCCGCGGGGAGGGGGAAGACCTGCTGCGAGTTGAGGGGGCAGTTGCCGCCGCCGCCCTCCTGGGTGGGCGGGCTGTCCTTGATCGGGGTCTGGGTGAAGCTGGCCGTGCCCGAGCCGCAGTTGGCCGTGTTCTTGCAGTCGTAGATCGTGTAGTCGAGCCGGACCTGTGAGGCGGCGCTGTTCCCGTTCTCGTCTGTGTACAGGAAGATTCGGTACTGGGTTGCGTCCGCGATGCAGAACTTGATCGGTGCCGTGCCGCAGTTGGTGCACGAGCATCCGGTTGGGCCGGTCGTGCGGTAGGGAAGCGGCGTGGTGTTGTTCGGGTCGAGCGGCACGAACGCAAAGCCGATGAAGTTCTGCTTCTTGCCGTTGACGTACAGGTTGGTGATGGTGATGATCGCGTCATCCGGGTTGGGGCCGGCGATGTTCCGCACGTTCAACTCGAAGATGTACCCCTGCTTGTAGGGGTCACTGGAGGCCCCGGGCAGCTTGCAGGCGGTGCCCGTGAAGCGGAGCGGGCCCTCGGAGGCGGCATAGGCCGGAGCGGCAGCAGCCACGGCAACAGCCGGAACGCTCCAAGCGGCGCCCTTGGCGAGGGTCCGGCGCGAGATGCCGGACGTGGATTGTTCGGTCATGGTGGGGTTCCCCTCAGAACTGAGCACGATGTACGAGCACAACATATCAGCGTTATCCGGTGCCCGCGCAACCGTCCGAGTGTCCGCCTCCCCTTGCCAACGGGATGTGGAAGGTCACGGTTCGGCAACATCAACGAACCCGCGGGGGAGGGGAGGCGTCCCCCTCTGTGGAGGCTGTGGACGTCAAGGCCTCCGCCACCTGCGCACGGCGCTCGGGGTCACAGTGCCCCAGGACGGTGGAAGCCGCCCTCGCGCGCGCGGCGTCCACCTCGTCCTTCAGGCGCAGTCCGGCGCGTGTGAGCGAGAGCAGTGTGGCTCGGCGGTCCGACGGGTCGGGGGTGCGTGCGGCCCAGCCTCCGGCGACCAGGAAGTCCACGACGTCCGTGGCGGACCGTGGCGCCACGTGCAGGCGCTGGGCCAGGTCGGCCATCCGCACCGGCTGCAGCCGGGCGATCGTGCGCAGTGCCCGCGCCTGGTGGGGGTTCACCGGCAGTCCCTCCAGCTCGTCCGCCGTGGCCCGTCGGAGCCGTCGCGCCACCCGCAGGATCAGGTCGGCCAGCTCGCCCTCGGGAATATCCACCACACCCTCCCGGTTGATAGTGAGGTAACCTCAGCATATCGGATGGACGGAAGGAGGCGCCATGAGCGAGATGATCGGCGGCCCCGAGATGCGCGGCCCGCAGCGGATCGACCCGCGCGACCGCGCCCAGCTCATCGAATCCCCCGTCTCCGCCGCCCGGGTGGCGGCATTCTTCGTGCCCCACAAGGGGGCGCTCGCCGTGGTCGTCGCCGCGGTCGTGGCGGCGTCCTTGGTGGGCCTCGCGCAGCCGTTCCTGCTCCGCGCCGTCATCGACGACGCCCTTCCGCACGGCAACACCACGCTGCTCCTCTGGCTGGTCATCGGCATGATCGCCGTGGCGGTCGCGACCGCGCTGCTGGGTGTCGTCCAGACGTGGCTGGCGACGAGCATGGGCCAGCGGGTCATGAGCCGGCTGCGCACGGATGTGTTCGAGCACGTCCAGAAGCAGTCACTCGCCTTCTTCAAGAGGACGCGCGGGGGAGAGATCCAGTCCCGCCTGATCAACGACATCGCCGGGCTCCAGTCGGTCATCACGACCACGGCCACGTCCGTGGCGTCCAACCTCACCACGGCGGTCGGAACCGCCGTCGCCATGGTCGTCCTCGATTGGCGGCTCTCCTTGCTGAGCCTCGTGGTGCTCCCGCCCGCCATCGCCCTCACCCGCCGCGTGGCGCTCGTCCGCCGCGACATCACCACCCAACGCCAGCGCGCCATGGCCGACCTGCACGCCCAGGTGGACGAGGCCCTCAGCGTCAACGGCGCGCTGCTCACCAAGACGCTCGGCATCCAGCAAACCCGTGTCGCGGCCTTCAACGAGACGTCCGCGACGCTCGCAGAGTTGGAGGTCCGCAGCCAACTCGCCGGCAAGTGGCGGATGGCGACGATGCAGATCGTGTTCGCAGCCATCCCGGCGCTGATCTACCTCGCCGGCGGATTCCCGCAGCTCACCGGTGGCATCACCATCGGCACCCTCGTCGCGTTCACGGCGCTCCAGAGCCAGATCTTCCGACCGATCATGGGCCTGCTCAACGTCGGCGCCCAGTGGATCAGCTCCCTGGCCCTGCTCAGCCGCATCTTCGGATACCTGGACCTGCCCATTGAGGTGGCCGAGCCCACCCATCCCACGCCCCTCCAGAAGGAGGAGGTGCGCGGTGACGTGCGCTTCGAAGGCGTCTCGTACCGCTACCCGGACGGGGACACCGACGTCCTCGTCGAGGTCGACCTGCACCTCGCTCCCGGTCGCTCGATCGCCGTCGTGGGGGAGACCGGCTCGGGCAAGTCAACGCTGGCGACGCTCCTCGTCCGCCTCGCCGACCCGACCGCGGGACGAGTCATGCTCGACGGCATCGACCTCCGCGACATCTCCTCCTCGGATCTGGCGGGCGCCGTCGGCGTCGTCACCCAGGACACCTACCTCTCCCACGCGTCCGTCCGGGAGAACCTGCTCCAGGCCAAGCCGGACGCCTCGGACGACGACCTCTGGCGCGCGCTCGAGGCGGCGCAGGTCGCCGACACGGTCAGGCGGCTGCCCGAGGAACTGGACACGATCGTCGGTGCGCGTGGGCACCGGTTCTCCGGTGGCGAGCGCCAGCGCCTGGCGGTGGCGCGCACGCTGCTGTCGGATCCACGCGTCCTCGTGCTCGACGAGGCCACCAGCGCCCTCGACACGGAGACCGAGCGTGAGTTCCAGGCAGCCCTCGACAACCTCGCCCAGGGACGCACCACGCTGACCATCGCGCATCGGCTCAGCACCGTCCGGCACGCCGACGAGATCGTCGTCCTCGACCGGGGCCGCGTCGTCGAGCGCGGTACGCACCACGAACTCCTCCGCGCCGGAGGTCGCTACGCGGCGCTGGCCACGTAGTCTGACACCATGCGGACGGCCCACGACCTCGCCCTCGCGCGGGGGTACTGGGTGGATCCGCGGACCATCCTGTGGCCGGGCTCGTCGCTGCCAGCCGGGACGCGGCCCTCCGACCTCGACTGGACCCTGCACGTCGCCCCCGGCGGGGGGATCGATCCCGAGCGCCGAGAGCCCGTGCCGTGGACGACGATCCCGCTGGCCATCGGTGCTGAACGCGCGCTGGAAGACGTCCGTCGGGAACACCCCCACCTGGCCGATGCGATCGCGCTCCACGTCCCGGCCCGGGGCGACCTTCCCGACCTCCTGCGCGGCCAGATCGCCGTCACCGCCCGCCACCCCAGCGGTCGCCTCGTGGTCGCCAGCGGCGTCCAGTTCGCGCACCTCCTCGACACCCTCCACCCGGACGCTGTGCGCGCCACCTTGGGCGTCTCGTGGGCGGACGGGAAACCCACGCTTCGGGTCTGGGCACCCACGGCCCACGAAGTTCACCTCCTCCTGTGGCGGGTGGGCCGCTCGCTGCAGGCCGCCCCCGGGCGCGTGGCGATGACGCGCGAGCGCGACGGCTGCTGGGCGGTCACCGGGGACGTCGCGTGGAAGGGCGCGCGCTACCTCTACGCGGTCACCGTCTTCGCTCCCAGCTTCGGCCGGGTCGTCGAGAACCGCGTGACCGACCCCTACTCCATCGGGTTGACCGTGAACTCGACCCACTCGCTGGTGCTCGACCTCGACGACCCCGACCTCAGGCCCGACATCTGGTGCGAGACCCCGGCCCCGAGGCTCGCGCACCCGGTCGACCAGGTCGTGTACGAACTCCACGTCCGCGACTTCTCGCGGGCCGACAAGACTGTCCCCGACGAACTGCGCGGCACCTTCGCCGCCTTCGCCTGCGACAGCGACGGGACCCGCCACCTGCGCCGCCTGTCCGAGGCCGGCCTGACCTCGGTGCAACTGCTGCCGATCTTCGACTACACCTCCGTGGAGGAGGATCCCTGCAGGCGCACCGTCCCGGACCGGGACGCGCTCAAGGCGGCGGCGCCCGACTCCCTCGAACAGCAACGGGCGGTCCGCTCGGACGAACGTCCCGCGTTCAACTGGGGATACGACCCGTGGCACCACCAAGTACCCGAGGGGTCGCTGTGCACTGAGGGGTCCATCAACGGGGGCGGCCGCGTCCGGGAGGTCCGCCTGATGGTGGGCTCCCTGCACGCCATGGGGCTGCTGGTCGTGCTCGACCAGGTCTACAACCACACCGACGGCGAGGGTCAGGGCGGCACCTCGGTCCTGGGGCGCATCGTGCCCGGCTACTACCACCGCATCGACGAGACGGGGAGGGTCGCCCGGTCGACCTGCTGCCCGAACATGGCGACCGAGCACGCCATGGCGGGCAAACTCATGGTCGAGTCCGTCGTCCACTGGGTCCGGAACTACCACGTGGACGGGTTCCGCTTCGACCTCATGGGTCACCACAGCCGCGACAACATGCTGGCCGTCCGGGCCGCGTTGGATGCGCTCACGCCCGAGCGGGACGGCGTCGACGGGAGGGCGGTCACCCTGTACGGCGAGGGCTGGGACTTCGGCGAGGTCGCCGGGAACGCCCGCTTCGTCCAGGCGACCCAGGGGCAACTCGCCGGCACCCAGATCGCGACCTTCTCCGACCGCCTCCGGGACGCCGTGCGCGGCGGGGGCCCGTTCGACGACGACCCCCGGCGCCAAGGGTTCGCCACCGGCCTGGCCGGCGCCCCCAACGGCGCCGCCACCAACGGACCACGCGAGATCCAGCGCGAGCGGCTCCGGCGCTACACCGACATCATCCAGAACGGCCTGGCGGGCACCCTCCGCGACCACACGTTCAGGTCCGCACGCACCCGGCGTCCGATCCGGGGGGACCACGTGCCCTACAAGGGCATGCTCGCCGCCGGCTACGCCGACGCACCGGACGAGGTCATCTCCTACGTCGACGCACACGACAACGAGACGCTCTTCGATGCGCTGACCCTCAAACTGCCCACCGACATGCCCATGGCGCAGCGCGTCCGGGCGAACACGCTGGCCCTGGCCGTGGCGACGCTCGGGCAGAGCCCGGTCATGTGGCACGCGGGCACGGACTTCCTGCGCAGCAAGTCGCTCGACCGCAACTCCTACACGTCGGGGGACTGGTTCAACTACCTCGACTTCACCCTCACCGACAACGGCTTCGGCGCCGGACTGCCCCCGGCGTCCGACAACGCCGACAAGTGGGTTTACATGAGACCCCTGCTGGCTGATCCCAGCCTGAAGCCGACCCCCGACGACATGCGCCTCTCGCACGCGATGTGCCTCGACCTGCTGAGACTGCGGTCCTCCAGCCGGTTGTTCCGACTCGCGGACCCCAAGCAGGTGCACGCGAAGGTGTCGTTCCCGGTCTCGGGCTCGTGGGCGCAGCAGGACGGCGTCGTCGTGATGGCCCTGGACGACCGCGCGGGCGT
This sequence comes from Propioniciclava sp. LT432, assembly GCF_059515965.1. NCBI lineage: Bacteria > Bacillati > Actinomycetota > Actinomycetes > Propionibacteriales > Propionibacteriaceae > Propioniciclava > Propioniciclava sp. LT432. The sequence goes on from NZ_JCAKNE010000010.1 coordinate 47,703, forward strand.
CCGTGTGGATGACACCTTCGCCAGCATCCAGGTGGTGTTCAACTCCAATCCATGGCCGGTGCGGCAACTGGTGCCGACTCTCTCCGGACGCCCCTGCGTGTTGCACCCGGTCCAGGCCGACGGAGCGGACCCCCTCGTCCAGACCGCGCGCTGGGACGACGGGCAACTCTCCGTCCCAGGGCTGACGACGGCGGTCTTCGTTCAGCGCTGGTGAGGTCGGGTTCCCGCCGCCGAGGGCTCGGGTTCCGGTCGCCGAGGGCTCGGGTTCCCTGCGCCGAGGGCTCGGGTTCCGGTCGCCAGGGGAGCGCTCACCCGGGTGACCGACGATTTCGACCGACGCCCCGGGCGTCCACACGCCCACGAGGACGGTCGAATTCCGCGGTCGGGGTGTGGACGACGCACGACCCGCCGGAGAGCTATGGGGACAACCGGCAGCCGGTGACAGTGAGGGACTCTGGCAGCCCATTGTCTGGACATGGACGCCATCCCTTCCGCCCGTGCCCTGCGTGAGGCCGAGTTCCGCCGTGCTCGCGACCGCCGACACCGCTTGGCTCTCGAACTCGCCGAACCCCACGACGGTGTGGTGACGATCGCGAGCTTGCTGGCGGCCGGATTGACGCGTGGTCAGATCGACGCCCACGTGGCCCGAGGCGCTTGGCACAAGGTCGGTATGCACACCCTCTGCGTGACAGGGCCGTCTCCAACGGGTCGGGCGGCCTGGTGGCTTGCGCTGTGGGAGTCGGGCAGGCAGGCGGTCCTCGACGGGGCAACGGCGTTGCTGGCTGCGGGCCTCAAGGGCTGGAAGGAGGACTACATCCATGTCACCGTCCCCAACAACGCTCGCGTGCGCGCGCTGGAGGGCGTGCGGCACCATCGTCTCCGGGCGGGCGTCGATCGTGGACGCGCCCCTGCGCCGGACCCGTCCCGAAGTAGCCGCGATACGAGCAGCGCAATGGGCGGTCTCCGACGCGGAGGCTGCCACGATCCTCGCCATGACGATCCAGCAGCGCCTCACGGCGACAACCGCCCTCTTGGAGAGGTGGGGCTCGGTCGGTTACTCGAAACGCCGCGCCGTCCTCGATGCGGTCATCCAGGACATCTGCAATGGAGCCGAGTCCCTTGGCGAGCTGGACTTTGCCCGGATGTGCCGCGAGCGGGGACTGCCCGAACCGGACCGCCAGGTGCTCAAGACCGGTCCGCGAGGGCGCGTCTACCTAGATGTCTTCTGGGAGGCCGAGGGCGTTCACGTCGAGGTCCACGGCGTCCATCACTACAGCGGTCTCACGCCGATCGACGACGCACTCCGGTCGAACGAGCTGATGATTCGGGGGGTCTCGGAGTTCCAGTTGCAGATCCCGGTGATGGGGTTGCGCCTCCCGGCGAAGGCGGACGAGCTGTTGCACCAAGTGGAACGGGCGCTCGAGGCGGGACGCCGCCGGGCGGCTCAGCGGGCAGCCGGGTGACTGGCTGAGGGACGGGCTGGGTCGACGGCTCTGACGGACGGGGTGGGCGATGGTCTGAGTGATGCCCACCGCGTGACAACCCGTCCGACCGCAGATTTCGACCGACGCCCGGGGCGTCCACACACCCACGACGTCGGTCGAATTCGGCAGTCAGCTCATGACACCGGCCACCGCTCGTCCCTGCCCCGGAGACCCCCATCTTGTCCGTCAGACTAGAAAGATGTGGCGCACCGCGGCTCACAGGGCCTACCCTTGCCGAGGTCCCCTCGCGGGAGGGGCAGCCCAAGGAGGGGCCATGGCTGAGATGGTGACGCGCGCTGAACGACTCGATCGCCTGCCCTTCACCCGCAGACACGCAAAGCTCTTGGTGGGGTCCGGCATCGGCTGGGCGTTGGACGCCATGGACGTCGGCTTGATCTCCTTCGTCATGGCGGCGCTGGGGGCCGAGTGGGGCCTGAAGCCCGACATGCTCGGCTACATCGCCATGGTCGGTTTCGTCGGCATGGCCGTCGGCGCCTCGCTCGGCGGCATCCTCGCCGACAAGGTCGGCCGGCGCACCGTGTTCGCGTCCACCCTCGTCGTCTACGGCCTCGCCACAGGAGCCTCGGCGTTCGTGCCCGGCCCCGAGGGCATCGGCATCCTGGCCGCCGTGGCCATCCTGTCCACGCTGCGCTTCTTCGTCGGCCTGGGGCTCGGAGCCGAACTCCCGGTGGCGTCCACCCTGGTCAGCGAGTACGCACCCAAGGCGATCCGTGGACGGGTCATCGTGGGGCTGGAGGCGTTCTGGGCCCTCGGCTGGCTCCTCGCGGCCCTCATCGGCTACTTCATCATCCCCCTGAACGCGAACGGCTGGCGCTGGGCGCTGGGCGTCGGGATCGTCCCCACGCTGTACGCGCTCTACGTCCGGTTCGGGTTGCCGGAGTCGGTCCGGTTCCTGGAGAAGAAGGGCCGCGTCGCCGAGGCCGAGGCCGCGGTGCGTGTCTATGAGGAGGCAGCGGGGGTCGAGCCCGTTCCCAGCCCGGACTCCGGCCGCAAGGCCACCCTGGCGACCGAGTCGATCTGGTCGCCGCGCTACCGCGTCCGCACGGCCGCCCTGTGGACCGTCTGGTTCTGCATCAACCTCTCCTACTACGGCGCCTTCATCTGGATCCCCAGCCTGCTCGTCGGGCGCGGCTTCCCGCTGGTGCGCAGCTTTGCGTTCACCCTCATCATCACGGTGGCCCAGTTGCCCGGCTACGCGATGGCGGCCTGGCTGATCGAGGTGTGGGGACGCCGCATCACCCTGTCGGTGTTCCTGCTCGGCTCCGCCGCTTCTGCCGTGGCCTTCGGGTTCGCCCCGAGCGAGACCCTCATCATCGTGTTCGGTTGCCTGCTGTCGTTCTTCAACCTTGGCGCGTGGGGGGCCCTGTACGCCGTGGGTCCCGAGCTGTACCCCACCGGCGTCCGTGGCACGGGCACCGGGTCGGCGGCCGCGTTCGGACGCCTCGCGTCGATCATCACCACCTCGCCGTGGTTCGTCCCCGTGCTGTTGGCCGCGGGTGGCATCGCCCTCCCGTTCAGCGTGTTCGGCGTGGCGTTCCTGATCGCCGCCGGTGCCGCCCTGCTGCTCCCGGAGCAGCGGGGACTTGCTCTCGACGAGGGGTGACGGTCTGACGCGACCGAACAGCACGGCGCGCAACCATGAGCAGCGTCATCAGCGGGACGGGTGTTCCCCCGGGTCCGGCGGAGCGGAGCTTGGTCCGGCTGCTGCGCTGATTTGTTCCCACGGCCCGGCCACCGTGGAATAGGCTCCCCTCGAAACACCTTTGCCACAAGCGTCTCTGGAGGAACACTTCGCCATGGCTGAATTCACCTGGACCGACACCGACCGCAAGGCTGTCGACACCGCGCGCGTGCTCGCTGCCGATGCCGTGGAGAAGGTGGGCAACGGGCACCCAGGTACCGCGATCTCGCTGGCACCGCTGGCCTACCTGCTCTACCAGAAGGTCATGAAGGGCGATCCGGCCGATGACCGCTGGTTGGGGCGTGACCGCTTCGTGCTCTCCGCGGGGCACAGCTCCGTCACCCAGTACACGCAGCTGTACCTGGCCGGTTACGGCCTCGAGATGGAGGACCTGCAGTCCCTGCGCACGTGGGGTTCCATCACCCCCGGCCACCCGGAGTTCGGCATGACCAAGGGTGTCGAGTGCACCACCGGTCCGCTCGGCGCGGGCGTCGCGAACGCCGTCGGCTTCGCGATGAGCGCCCGTCGTGTCCGCGAGATGCTCGACCCGCAGGCCACCCCCGGTGAGTCGGTCTTCGACCACGACGTCTACTGCATCGCCGGCGACGGCTGCATGCAGGAGGGTGTCGCCTCCGAGGCGTCCTCGCTGGCCGCGACCCAGAACCTGGGCAACCTGTTCCTGTTCTACGACGACAACCGCATCTCGATCGAGGGCGACACCAAGATCGCCTTCTCGGAGGACGTCGAGGCCCGCTACGCGGCCTATGGCTGGGACACGCACCACGTCGACTTCACCAACGGCTTCACCACGTACGAGGAGAAGGTGGAGGAGCTGTTCGAGGTCATCGAGAAGGCCCGGCAGGTCACGGACAAGCCCCACTTCATCAAGGTCACCACGATCATCGGCTGGCCGCTGCCGAACAAGGCCGGAGACCACAGCGTCCACGGCTCGAAGCTGGGTGGCGACGAGATCGCGGCCCTGAAGGAGCGACTCGGCTTCGAGGGCGCGCCCTTCGCCGTCGACGAGGCGGTCGTGGCACACACCCGCCAGAACGCCGCCGACCGTGCCGCGGCGGCGCGGGCCGAGTGGGAACCCCGCTACCAGGCGTGGCGGGACGCCAACCCCGAGGGCGCCCAACTGCTCGACCGCATCCTGGCCAAGGAGGCGCCCGAGGACCTCGACGACGCCCTTCCGGTGTTCGATCCCGGCTCGATGGCCACGCGAGCGGCGTCCGGCGCGGTGTTGAACGCCCTCGCGGAAGCGGTGCCGGAGCTGTGGGGTGGCTCGGCCGACCTGGCCGGCTCGAACAACACCACGATGAAGGGGGTGGGCTCGTTCCTGCCCGAGGAGCGCAGCAGCCACGACTTCGTCGGGCGCGCCGGTGGCCGGACGCTGCACTTCGGCATCCGTGAGCACGCCATGGGCAACATCATCAACGCGATGGCGATGGACGGGCTGACCCGCCCGTACGGCGCCACCTTCCTGGTGTTCTCCGACTACATGCGGACGACGCCGCGCCTGGCGGCCCTCTCGCACGTCAACCCGGTGTTCGTGTGGACGCACGACTCCATCGGCGTCGGCGAGGACGGCCCGACCCACCAGCCCATCGAGCACGTCATGAGCCTGCGCCTCATGCCCGGGCTCAACGTGGTGCGCCCCGGCGACGCCAACGAGACGGCTCAGGCGTGGGCGCAGATCCTGCGCACCCAGCACCACCCGTCCGCGCTCATCCTGTCCCGCCAGAACATGACCACGTTCGACCGCTCCGAGGGGTCCGGCTTCGCGCCGGCCACCGGCGTCGCCAAGGGCGGCTACGTCCTGAAGGAGGCGTCGGCCGAACCCCGGGTCGTCCTCGTGGGCACGGGCTCCGAGCTCGAACTCGCGGTGCAGGCGGCCGAGAAGCTCGAGGCGGAGGGGGTTCCGGCCCGCGTGGTCTCGATGCCGTGCGTCGAGTGGTTCAAGGAGCAGGACGAGGCCTACCAGGCCGAGGTGCTGCCGACCGCGATCCCGAAGGTCGTCATCGAGGCCGGCTCGGTCGTCGGCTGGAAGGACCTGCTGGGCGCCAACACCGAGGCCGTGGGCATCGACCACTTCGGCGCCTCGGCGGATGCCAAGACCCTGTACCGCGAGTTCGGCATCACGGCCGACGCCGCGGTGGAGAAGGCGAAGGCGCTCCTCGGCTGAGCAGTGCAGGTCGACGGCGGCGCCGCCCGGTGGGGTGGCGCCGCCTCGTTCCGCGAGCGGCTCCTGAGCGCTGCGGGGCGGCGGGGGTGACAACGATTCGGAGGCGCGGTCCGCGCTCGCCTACCATGGCGGAGACGCATCTTGAAAGTGGAGCCGCATGACCAACACCGCCTTCCCGTCCGCCCCCCCGAGCAGGAGGCGGAGCGGCACCATCGCCGCGATCCTGACCGGTGGCGTTGTGCTGCTCGCCGCTGGCACCTACGGCGTCGGTTACGCCCTCGCGGGGGAAACGCTGGCCCCGAAGACCACCATCGAGGGCGTCGCCGTGGGTGGCCTGACCCCGGGTGAGGCGGAGAGCAAGCTCGCCCAGGAGCTCGCCCCGCGCGCCGATGCTGCCATCACGCTGTCGTCCGGCGAGCGCGTCCTCACCAAGGGCCCCGCCGAGGCGGGCCTGGCGGTGGACGTCCCCGCCTCCGTCGCGGCCGCGGGCGGTGCCAAGTCCTTCGATCCCCGCGTCATCTGGGACAACCTCACCGGGGGAGGCGCTCACGAGGCCCTCGTGACGAGGGACGAGGCGAAGCTGGACGCGGCGATGTCCGAGATGGCCCAGCTCGTCGAGACCGAGCCGGTCAACGCTGAACTCGCGATGGAGGACGGCAAGCCCTCGCTCAAGCCGGGCGCCAACGCCGTCAAGCTGGACGCCGCGGCCACCAAGGAAGCGCTGGCCGACGCCTACCTCACCGACACCGCGGTCGACGCCGTCGTGACCGAGCAGGAGCCGGACATCACCACCGCCGAGGCGCAGCAGACCCTCGACGAGGTCGTCACACCGGCGCTGTCGGCACCGGTCAACCTCACCGCGGGCGACAAGAACTTCGCCGTCGAACCGAGCATGGTCGCCGAGGCGCTGGTGTTCGAAACGGTCGACGGAGCGCTCAAGGCCAGCCTGGACCCCGACATCCTCATGGAGCAGGCCAGCACGGCGTTGAAGGGGCTCGGCCTCGACGAGCCGAAGGACGCTCGCTTCACGTTCGAGAGCGGCAAGCCGACGATCGTCCCGTCCGTGGACGGCATGGGCGTGGACAAGGGCGAACTTGCCCAGGTCGTGGAGGCGGCGATGGTGAAGTCGGGGGACCAGCGCACCGGCGCTGTGAGCGTCTCCCAGAAGAAGGCCGACTTCACCACCGAGATGGCTGAGAAGGCCGGCGTCAAGGAGGTCACCGGCGAGTTCACCACCTACTTCCCGGGCTCCGCGTACCGCATCAACAACATCGGCAAGTCGGCCGGCCTGATCAACGGTGTCTACCTCAAGCCGGGCGACACCTTCTCGATGAACAAGGTGCTCGGGCCGCGCACCCTCGCCCGGGGTTGGCAGGCGGGCGGCGCCATCGACGGCGGCCGCGTCGTCGAGCGGATGGGCGGCGGCATTTCGCAGACCACGACCACCACCTTCAACGCGATCTTCTTCGCCGGGCTGGAGGACGTCTACCACAAACCGCACTCGCTGTACTTCAGCCGCTACCCGATGGGGCGCGAGGCCACGCTGGACTACAACTCGGTCGACATGAAGTTCAGGAACAACTCCGACTACGGCGTCCTGATGCAGTCCTTCACCCGCAACGGACCGAAGGGGTGGGAGGTCACCGTGCGGGTGTGGTCGACCAAGACCTACGACGTGAAGGCCAGCAACCCGGTGAAGACCAACGTCAAGTCTCCCGGGCCGGCGATCCAGGACAACTCCGCGGTGTGCAGCCCCCAGGACGCCAAGGATGGGTTCACGGTCACCTACAACCGCCTGTTCTACCAGAACGGGGCTCTGGTGAGGACCGAGCCCTTCAAGTGGACGTACAACACCCTCACCCCCGTGGTGTGCACCAATCCGGCCGCCAAGCCGGACCGCATCGAACGCTGAGGTTAGCGACGGCCGGTCCTTGAGGTACCTCAGGCGACGGGCAGGGCGCGAAGACTGGGCAAGATCCCGATGTGTACCGGGGGGTCTCAGGAGGATCGTGGACGCATGATCCAACATCCCCATGTCGTCCTGGCACTCCATGAGGCCAGGGCCCGTGACCTCCAACAGGAGCTGGCCCACGCCCGACTCGTGCGCGAGGCACGGCTCGCCCGCAGGGCAGCGCACGCGAACAGCGAGGCCTGGTGGCGCCGGTTCCTCGGCGTCCCGGTGCCGGTGGCGCCGCGCGCCTGCGTCAGCCCAGCCGGGTGAAGCCCGCCTCGGCCAGCACCCGAGCGGCCTCCCCGCCGGAGCCTCGCACCTGGACCGACCTCGCCCCCATGCGCGTCGCCCACCAGGCCGCAGCCACGATGGTGTCGACGGGCGCGACCGGCAGGGTCACCCACTCACCCTCGAAACGCGCTCGGACGCCGTCGATGTCAGCCCACTGACCCCACGGCGGGACCTCCGCCGGCGGCGTCCGGCCTTCGAGCAGGGACGAGACGCGCGCCACCCAAGCCGTTCCCGACAGGCCCGCGCGGTCGGCCAGGGCGTCCAGCAGGTCGCGGGGCGTGGCCTCGGGCCGTCGCCCCAGCGCCACCGGCACCCTTCGGATGGCCTCGACCTCCCCGCGGCCCAGGTCATGCTCGATGCCGCGGCGGTCGACGACGGCGATCCGGGCGTCCGACAGGGCCGTCACGAACCCGATGACCTCGCGGGCGGCGTCCGGCTGCAGCACGCGGAGGCTCACGCGCTCGCCCCTGCGCAGGGCCGGATTCAGCGATGCCACGACATCGGTTGGCGAGGGCATCGAACCTCCGGTCCTGCGTTGTATGGTGGGGCCCTGAGTCCATCGTAGGGAACTGTCAGGAGCGTATTCGATGACCTACATCATCACCCAGACGTGCGTCGACGTGAAGGACCTCGCGTGCGTCGAGGAGTGCCCGGTCGACTGCATCTACGAGGGCAACCGGATGCTGTACATCCATCCCGACGAGTGTGTGGACTGTGGTGCCTGCGAGCCGGTGTGCCCGGTCGAGGCGATCTACTACGAGGACGACGTCCCCGCTGACCAGGCGCAGTACTACGACATCAACGTGAAGTTCTTCGACAACCTGGGCTCGCCCGGTGGTGCCGCCAAGATGGGCAAGATCGACGCTGACCATCCGCTGGTCGCGGCCCTCCCGCCCCAGGGCGAGTGAGCGGGCTTTCCGGCCGCCTGCCCGACTTTCCTTGGGACACCATCGCCGGGGCGCGTGAGCGCGCACGCAGCCATCCCGACGGGATCTGCGACCTCTCGGTCGGGACCCCGGTGGATCCGGTTCCCCACGTGGCCCTCGACGCGCTGACCGCGTCGGCGGCGGCGTGGGCCGGCTACCCGACGGTGTGGGGCACTCCCGAGCTGAGGCGCGCGATCCGCACCCATCTCGAGCAGCGATGGGGGAGCGTTCCGTTGGCGGACGCCAACGTGCTGCCCGTTGTCGGAACCAAGGAGCTGGTCGCGCACCTGCCCCTGCAGCTGGGCATCGGCCCCGGCGACACCATCGTGATCCCGACGACGGCCTACCCCACCTATGAGGTCGGCGGCCGCATCGCCGGCGCCGAGGTGCTGGCCACCGACGACCCGGCCGAGGCGGCTTCCGCGCGGCCGAAGCTGATCTGGATCAACTCGCCGGCGAACCCGCACGGCGCCATCCTCGGCCCGGACGCGCTACGCGCCTGGGTGGACGCCGCCCGCTCGGTCGGCGCCGTCCTGGCCTCGGACGAGTGCTACGGCGAGTTCGGTTGGGACGTCGAGCCCGTCTCCGTGCTCCACCCCGAGGTGTGCGGCGGCAGCGTGGAGGGCCTCCTCGCGGCCCACTCGCTCTCCAAGCGCTCGAACCTCGCGGGGTACCGCGCGGGCTTCGTGGCGGGCTGCGGACGCGTAGTGGGCGAACTCCTGGACGTCCGCAAGCACTCGGGCCTGATGGTGCCCGGGCCGGTGCAGGAGGTGGTGGTCGCCCTGCTGGCCGATCACCAGCACGTCGAGGAGCAGCGCGAGCGCTACCTCGCCCGGCGCCGGGTGCTCAAGCCCGCGCTCGAGGGGGCTGGTTTCCGCATCGACCACTCCGAGGGATCCCTGTACCTGTGGGCCACTCGCGGGGAGGACAGCCGGGCCACCGTCGATTGGCTCGCCGAACGCGGCATCCTGGCCGCCCCGGGCGACTTCTACGGTCCTGCCGGGGCTCGTCACGTCCGCATCGCGTTGACGGCGACCGACGAGCGGGTCGCCGCCGCGGCGTCCCGTCTGGCCTGAGCCGCCTCCCCCTGGCTTGAGCCTGATCCCGCCCAGCCTGGGTCAGCGTCGCTGGGGGGTCGGCGTCGGCTTCACGTCGAACCGGACCACGACGGTTGACCCAGCGGTCGGCTCACCGGTCCACGGGGCCAATTCGCGCGAGCTGGGCGTCCACGAGCGGCCGGCGACCTCGACGCCGGCCAACCCGAAGCGGTGGTGGTTGGCGATCGCGATGGACGCCGCGGACCAGGCCAGGCTCGGGGTGGCGGCCGTGATGGTCACCTGGTCGGAGGTGCGGGTCACCGTGCTCGAGGAGGGCAGCGTCCGCTCCAGGAACGTCGACAGCCCTTCGGGGTCTCCCGCGGGTGGGGCGAACACGCGACAGGTGAAGGACGCGGGGGTCTCACCCGTCAGCGCGCTCGCCAAGCGACGGGAGTTCTCCACGTGCTTGTCGTACCCGTTGGGGTGGCCGCTCTTCTGGACGGCCTGGGCCACGTCGTTGACATCGCCCGTGCTCCAGTTCGGAACCTCCACGAGGGCGTCGTAGAACCGTCCGGAGGCGTGGTAGGGATCCTGGACCTCGGCCGGTGTGCCCCACCCCTGCGACGGGCGCTGTTGGAACAGCCCGAGCGAATCGCGGTCACCGTAATCGAGGTTGCGGATGCCGGACTCCTGGTAGACCGTGGCGATGGCGATGGTGGCCGCGCGCGGGGCCAACCCCCGCTGGGTCGCCACCCCGACGATCATCGACAGGTTCTCGGCCTGCTCGCTGCTGACCGGCACGGAGAGGTCGGCCACTGTCGCCACGCACTGGTCGGTCAGCGGCAAGGGCTTCTTGCCCCACGAGGAGAGCACGAACAGGCCGACGACGATACCCGTCATCACGAGGGCCAGCACGACCATCGTGAGGAGGAGCCGCCGGAGGACACCCAAGGGTCCGCGCTCAGTTCGCGTGGAGCGCGGCGTTCAGTTCGACCGTCCGGCCCTTGCGGGGGCGGACGGACACGGCGCCGGACACCGAGTCGCGGTAGAAGAGCAGGGCATCCTGACCGGACAGGTCGGCCGCCTTCACGATCCGACCATCCGGCAGCGTCACCTTGGTTCCGGCCGTCACGTACAGGCCCGCCTCGATGACGCAGTCGTCGCCCAGGGAGATGCCGATGCCGGCGTTCGCGCCGATCAGGCAGCGCTCGCCGACCGAGATCTGCTCCTTGCCCCCACCGGACAGCGTTCCCATGATCGAGGCGCCGCCCCCCACGTCGGAACCGTCGCCCACGACGACACCCGCCGAGACGCGCCCCTCCACCATCGAGGCCCCCAACGTGCCGGCGTTGAAGTTGACGAAGCCCTCGTGCATGACGGTCGTCCCCGCGGCGAGGTGCGCGCCGAGGCGGACGCGGTCGGCGTCACCGATGCGGACGCCGGCCGGCACGACGTAGTCGACCATGCGCGGGAACTTGTCCACGCCGTACACGGTGAGGTGGCCCCGGGCCGCGCGCAGGGTCGCCCGGACGTCCTCGAAGCCCTCGACCGCGCAGGGGCCCGCCGAGGTCCACACCACGTTCGGCAGGGTTCCGAAGATGCCGTCGAGGTTGATGCTGCGCGGGGCGCACACGCGGGCGCTCAACAGGTGGAGGCGCAGGTAGGCGTCCGCCGTGGTGGCTGGTGCCGCGTCGAGGTCGACCACCGTCCGCACCACCTCGGTCCGGACGCCGCGGAGGTCGTCCTGCACGGCGGCAGCCAAGAGCGCGGCCGGAGCCGTGGCCTCCTCCGGCGGGGTGCCGAGGGCGGGGGAGGGGTACCACACGTCCAACACGTCACCCGCATCGGTGGTGGTGGCCAGTCCCCAACCCCAGGCGGGGCGCGCAGCAGTCGTCATCAAGTTCTCCTCGTGTCCAGTGCGTGGGCCGCGATCGAGCGGGTCCCGTGTCGACATCGACGACAGCCTACCCAAGCGCCGATCAGCGCCAGGAGACGACCGCCGGGTCCTGCTTCAGGTCGACGGTGTAGCCACGTTCACCGTTCAGGGAGGTTGTCGCGTCCAGGGAGAGGCCGTCGCGGGTGACGGTGGCCGTCGCGTTCACGGCGAAGGGGATCGTTCCCGTCGCTGTTAGGGTGTCCAGGTCGAGGGTCGGGTTGAACGCCGCCCAGGGGTCGTTGGCGCCCGTGAAGCGGACGGACCCCTCGGCCACCTCGACCCCCTCGGTGGACACGCCGAACGGGCAGTTCGCCGGGCGGGACTCGGTGGAGGCCAGGCACTCGTCGTAGCGCGTCCGGACGGCGTTGAGCGCGGTCTGCCGGCCCACCTCGGAGAGCCCGGGGGTGACCTCGATCCGAGCCGGCTCCTGCGCCGGACTGGAGACGGTCGCCGTGGGCGTGCCGCTGAGTTGGACCTTGTCCGAGACGGGTGCGGCGGTGTACGTGCCCGGGAAGACCGGCGTGGTCTCCTCGGCGAGGGCGACACCGTTCACGGTGAGCGCCCGACGCTCCGGGACCACGAGGTCACCGGTCCCGTCGACGATCCTCCAGGAGGTGCCGCTGCCGGTCAGCTGCACGGTGGTGGCGACCGGCAGGTCACCGAGCCGGTAGGAGACCTCGACCGTGGCCCGCTCGTCATCGGTGCCGGACAGCGTGCCGGCCTGGATCTCCGTCAACGGGGCGGCCTCGCGCGACGCGGCCAGGGCACCGTCGGTGAGGAGGGCGGTGTTGGTCGGTCGCGACGCCAGGAGGTCGAGAGCGCGCGCGGCGTCCCCCTCCGCGACCGCCGTGAGGTAGGACGTGGCCGTCGCCCGCATCGCGTCCTCGCGCTGGGCGCGGCTGGTGGACTGGACGAACCAGACGATGCTCACGACGAGCGCCAGCACCACCACACCGGCGACCGCCCACATCCAGGGCCTGGGCGGCCAGAACGGACGCGCGTCACCAGCCGACCCACCACGTGAGCCGGTCTCAGGCGTTTCCTCCGCCTCGGAGGCAGGCAGGGCCTGCGTGGGCTCGTCGGGGTACTGCATGGCGTCTCCTGAGGTTGACATCCCTGCCAGTTTGCCATGCGACGGCGAGGTCTAGGCTGGCCCCATGGCGCTCGACCTCACCGCTGACCTGCCCGACCTGCTCATGGCGATCGTCGACATCGAGTCGGTGAGCGGCAACGAGACAGCCCTCGCGGACGCCGTGGCCGAGGCCCTCGGCCGGTACGGGCACCTCCGGGTGGACCGGGACGGCGACACCATCGTGGCCCTGACGGACCTGGGACGCGGCTCCCGCGTCGTGGTGGCCGGGCACCTGGACACCGTCCCGGTGGCCGCCAACCTACCCTCGCGCCGCGTCGGCGACCGCATCTACGGACGCGGTACGTGCGACATGAAGGGCGGGGTCGCCGTCGCCCTCGCGGCCGCCGCCCACCTGACCGCACCGCGCCACGACGTGACCTGGATCTTCTACGACAACGAGGAGGTCGAGGCGGTCAGGAACGGGCTGGGACGGGTCGCCCGCAACCGTCCCGACCTGCTCGCCGGCGACTTCGCCGTCCTCATGGAACCCACGGGTGCCCGCATCGAGGGCGGCTGCCAGGGCACCCTCCGCTTCGACGTGACCACCACCGGCACCGCGGCCCACTCCGCCCGCAGCTGGCTGGGGCACAACGCCATCCACGACGCCGGCGTCCTGCTGCAGCGGCTGGCGTTCTACGAGCCCCGCACGGTCGTGGTCGACGGGTTGGAGTACCGCGAGGGACTCAACGCGGTCGGCATCAGGGGCGGCATCGCGGGCAACGTGATCCCCGATCGCTGCACGGTCACCGTGAACTTCCGGTTCGCGCCCGACCGGAGCGTCGAGGACGCCAAGGCCCACTGCGCTGAGGTGTTCGCCGGCCACGAGCTGGTCTTCACGGACGAGTCGGCCGCGGCACGCCCCGGCCTCGACCGGCCGGCGGCGACCGAGTTCCTCGCGGCGGTGGGGGGCGAGCCGCGCGCCAAGTACGGCTGGACGGACGTCGCCCGGTTCTCGGCCCTCGGCGTCCCGGCGGTCAACTTCGGCCCGGCGGATCCGGGCAAGGCACACACCGACGACGAGTTCTGCTCGATCGCAGACCTGCACACCTGCCACGAGGCCCTCCTGCGCTGGCTCGGCTGACGGTTAGGCTGCTGTGGTGACCAAGACGTCCAGGAAGAACTTCCGCCAGCAGGGCCCTGTGATCCGCCGCTCTGGGCAGGTGCAGGACACCACCACCGACCAACGGCTCCTGCAGGGACGTCGGGGCGAGGACTGGCTCCACGCGGACCCGTGGCGTGTGATGCGCATCCAGGCCGAGTTCGTGGAGGGGTTCGGCACGCTCGCCGAACTGGGTCGCGGTGTCAGTGTCTTCGGCTCCTCGCGCACGCCCCGGGATCACCCGATGTACGCCGAGGCCGTGCGTCTCGGGGCCGCATTGGCGAAGGCGGGCTACGCGACGATCACCGGCGGTGGGCCGGGCATCATGGAGGCCGCCAACCGCGGGGCCGCAGTGGCGGGCGGGGTGTCGGTCGGCCTTGGCATCGAGCTCCCGTTCGAGATGGGGCTGAACAAGCACGTGAACCTCGGGATCAACTTCCGGTACTTCTTCGTCCGGAAGGTCATGTTCCTCAAGTACGCGCAGGGCTTCGTCGTCATGCCGGGCGGCCTGGGTACGCTCGACGAGTTGTTCGAGGCCCTCACGCTGGTGCAGACGGGGAAGATCACGTTGTTCCCGATCATCCTGTTCGGCAGCGCGTACTGGCAGGGCCTCCTCGACTGGGTGCGCGAGCACATGCTGGCCGACGGCTACCTCTCCGACACCGACCTGGACCTGATCCACCTCGTCGACGACGTCGACGAGGCCGTGGCGATCATCGTGGAGCACGGCCGGAGGAACGGGCACTGACGTGGTCTGGTTCCTTGCGTCGCTCGTCGTCGTGGTGTTCGCGTTCGCGGCCATCGCCGGAACCGGACGCCTCGGCGAACTGCCCCCGCCCGTGCGCGACGCTCCCGTGCTCGACCTGCCGGGCGGCATGCTGGGCGCCCGGGACATCCGGGGCGCGCAGTTCGAGATCACGCCCCGTGGTTACTCGACCGCTCAGGTCGACGAGCTCCTGGAGCGCCTCGCCACCCAGCTGGAACAGCCCACGGAGGCGTCTGCGATAATGGAGCCCAGCGAGTTCTCGCAGTCTGGCAGAGAGGGAGAACATGGCAGCAATGAAGCCCCGCACGGGTGAAGGCCCCATCGAGGTCGCGAAGGAGTCCCGCGTCATCGCGATGCGGATTCCCGCGGATGGCGGTGGCCGACTCGTGATCGAGATGAACGCGACGGAGGCAGCCGAGCTGCTCGAAGCCCTCAAGAGCGTCGTCGGCTGACACACCCCGACCCAACAAACGGCCGTCCCCCGGGTTCACGAGAACCCGGGGGACGTTCCCTTGGGGGAGTCGATCCTCAGCCCTTGCGTGCCCGGCGCCGGGCCTGGGCGGCCTTGTAGACCTCGACGGTCTCCTGGGCGATCTTCTCCCAGCTGAACTCGTCGATGCAGCGTTGGCGTCCGGCCTTGCCCATCTTGTCGGCGAGCTCCGGATCGCGCGTGATCGTGTTGATCTTGTCGGCGAAGGTCTGCTCGAAGGTCGCGATGAACTCCACGTCATCGGCCCTCTTCGGGTCGTAGGGCACCAACAGGCCGGTCTCGCCGTCCACGACCACCTCGGGGATGCCGCCCACGGCGGAGGCCACCACCGGCAGCTCGCACGCCATGGCCTCGAGGTTGACGATGCCGAGCGGCTCGTAGATCGACGGGCAGGCGAACACGGTCGAATTGGTCAGCACCTGGCGCACGGCCGCGCGGGGGAGCATCTCCTGCACCCACACCACGCCGCTGCCACGGGCCTCGTTGAGCTCGGCGAACGCCCCGTGGAACTCGGCGGCGATCTCGGGGGTGTCGGGGGCGCCGGCCAGCAGCAGGACCTGGGTGTCGGGATCGAACATCTTCGCCGCGCGGACGAGGTGGATCAAGCCCTTCTGGCGGGTGATGCGACCGACGAACGTCACGATCGGCTTCGACAGGTCGACGCCGAGGCCCTCGATGACGTCGGTGTTGTGGTCCGGCTTGAACTCCTCGGGGTCGATGCCGTTCTTCACCACGTGGATGCGCTCGGACTCGACGAACGGGTAGGCGTCCTGGATGTTCTTGATCATCGCCGCAGAGACGGCGATCACGGCGTCCGCGTTCTCGTAGGCGGTCTTCTCGATCCAGCTGGAGACGCGGTAGCCGCCGCCGAGCTGCTCGACCTTCCACGGACGGTCCGGCTCGAGCGAGTGGGCCGTCACGACGAGCGGGACGTCCTGGAACTCCGACGCGATGATGCCGGCGAACTGGGCGTACCAGGTGTGGGCGTGGATGACGTCCACCTCCGGGATCGCGGCGGCCATCGCCACATCCGCGCCGAGCGTCCGGATGGCGCCGTTGGCGCCCTCGGGGTAGGTCTCAGGATGCGCCGTCGCGCCCTCGCGCGGTTCGCCCATGCACTGGACGTCCACCATCGAGGTGAACTTGCGCAACTGCGGGACGAGCTGCCCGACATGGACGCCGGCGCCGCCATAGATGAAGGGGGGGTATTCACGAGTCAGGATGGATACGCGCATGGCCTGATCGTGACACAGCCCCGGACGTCGCGAGCAAGAAAGGGTCAGACCCGGTGCGGCCACCAAGGTGACGGCCAACAAGGGGTGAAGTCAGCGTGACGTTTCCGAGATTTCAGCGCCGGGCCACCTCGCTGTGGCCTAGGTTGGGGCCCATGAGCAATCGACCGAACGTCCTGTCGATCGTCCTGGCCGGTGGCGAGGGCAAGCGCCTGATGCCCCTCACCGCTGATCGGGCCAAGCCGGCGGTCCCCTTCGGAGGCACCTATCGCCTCATCGACTTCGTCCTGTCCAACCTGGCGAACTCTGGCTTCACCAAGATGGCGGTCCTCACCCAGTACAAGTCCCACTCGCTGGACCGGCACATCGCCCAGACGTGGCGCATGTCGACTCTTCTGGGCAGCTTCGTGGCGTCGGTGCCGGCACAGCAGCGCACCGGCAAGCAGTGGTACCAGGGCAGTGCGGACGCGATCTACCAGTCACTGAACCTGATCACCGACGAGGACCCGGACTACATCGTCGTGTTCGGTGCGGACAACATCTATCGCATGGACGTCAGCGACATGCTGCGGTCGCACATCGAGTCGGGTGTGGAGTGCACGGTGGCGGGCATCCGCGTCCCGCGGTCGGAAGCCTCTGCGTTCGGCATCATCGACGCCGCCGAGGACAACAAGATCAACCAGTTCCTCGAGAAGCCGGCCGACCCGCCCGGACTGCCCGACAGCCCGAACCAGTCCTTCGCGTCGATGGGCAACTACATCTTCACCCGCAAGGCGTTCGTGGAGATGTTGAAGGCCGACGCCGAGGACCCGGAGTCCAAGCATGACATGGGCGGCAACGTCGTCCCGTTCTTCGTGAACAAGGGTCAGGCACAGGTCTACGACTTCACGCTCAACGACGTGCCCGGTTCCACGGACAAGGACCGCAACTACTGGCGCGACGTGGGCACCATCGACGCCTACCACGCGGCCCACATGGACCTCGTCAACGTCGAGCCCGAGTTCAACCTGTACAACCGGCAGTGGCCGATCTTCACCCAGCAGGCCCAGGCCCCCGGCGCGAAGTTCACCCTGCGCGGGACGGCCGAGGACTCGATCGTCTCCGCGGGCAGCATCATCTCCGGCGGTGACGTCGATCGCTCGGTGATCTCCCCGAACGTGGTCGTGGACAAGTGGGCCAAGGTGGAGGAGTCGGTGATCTTCTCCGGCGCCCGCATCGGTCGCAACGCCGTGGTGCGCCGCGCGATCCTCGACAAGTACGTCACCGTCGACGATGGCGCCGAGGTGGGCGTGAACCGGGAGATGGACCTGGCACGAGGCTTCCACGTGTCGGACACCGGCATCACGGTCGTCACCAAGGGTGGACGCGTCAGCGCCTGACCGAGCCTCGAAACGGCCCCGCGGATGACCGCGGGGCCGTTCGTTGTTCCGAGGGGGTCTTCCGGTGACCGAGCCAGACGAGGGGTCAGCTGCGCAGTGCGACCAGGAGGCCGTCGCCGATGGGCAGCACGATCGGTGCGAGTTGGTCGGACTCCTGGACGGCGGCGAGTGCCTCGCGGATGATGACGACCTCGTCGTCCTCGTTGGACTCGTCGACCACACGACCATCGGCCAGCGCGTGGTGCAGCACCAGCAGCCCTCCTGTGCGGAGCAGGCGGAGCGCCTGCTCGACGTACTCCACCGACTCGAGCGGGTCCCCATCGACGAGGACGAGGTCGTAGGCCCCGTCGCTCAGCTTCGGGAGCACCTGGAGGGCGGGCCCTGCGATGAGCCGAGCCCGGCGGGCCGGGTGGCCGGCCTCGGCGAAGGCGGCGCGGGCGGCGGCCTGGTGCTCGGGCTCGGAGTCGATCGACGTCAGGACGCCGTCGGGCGCCATCCCTGCGAGCAGGGCCAGCCCCGACACGCCCGTGCCGGTGCCGATCTCCACGATCGCGCGGGCCTCGACGACCCGGGCGAGGAAGGTGAGGACGCCGGCGACGCCGGGGGAGACCGGCGTGATGCCCATGCGCCCGGCGGCCTCGCGGGCAGCGTGCGCGCCCGCCACCTCGGGAACGAACGTCTCGATCCAGGCGTGCGTGTGGGCAGTGGCGGGCTTCGCTGCGGCGTTCACGCGCACAGCCTATCGCCAGAGATGCCGCGGGGGTGTCCTAGACTGTCGCGCATGGCCCAACCTCCCTTCGGGCGCCTCATCACGGCCATGGTGACGCCCTTCCACGACGACGGTTCGCTCGATCTTGACGAAGCCCGGCGCCTCGCCGCCCACTTGGTCGACGAGCAGGGCAACGACTCGTTGGTGGTGAACGGCACGACCGGAGAGTCCCCGACGACGGACGACGAGGAGAAGATCGCGCTCCTCAAGGCGGTTGTCGGCGAGGTCGGCGACCGGGCCAAGGTGATCGCCGGTGTCGGCACCAATGAGACCGCCGCGACCATCAAGCGTTCCCGGGATGCCGTCGAGGCTGGGTGTGACGGCCTCCTCGTCGTGACGCCCTACTACAGCAAGCCTCCGGTCGACGCGTTGCTGGAGCACTTCGTGCTCGTGGCCGACGCGACCGACCTGCCCGTCATGCTCTACGACATCCCCGGCCGATCGGCGATCCCGATCCCCGAGGACACCATCATCGAACTGGCCCGCCACCCGCGCATCGTGGCCGTGAAGGACGCCAAGGGCGACCTGGTCAGCTCCGCCCGCGTGATGGCGGCGACCGACCTGGCCTACTACTCCGGCGACGACGCGGTCACGCTGCCCCTCATGTCTGTCGGCGGTGTCGGAGTGGTCGGGACGTCGACGCACTTCAGCGGCGCCGTCACCAAGGAATGGATGGACCTCCTCGCCGAGGGGGCGCGGGAGGAGGCGCTCGAGGTCTACCGGCGGCTGCTCCCGGTCTACACGGGCGTGTTCGCGACGCAGGGGTGCATGCTCGTCAAGGCCGGCCTCGCCGCCCGCGGCTTCGGGCCGGCGGTGCTGCGGCGTCCGCTCAAGGCGGCGAGCCCGTCGCAGGCGCGCACGTTCGTCCAACTCCTCGAGGCGGCCGGGCTCTGACCCGGTCGGGCACGAGCCGGACGAACGACGGATGGACTTCAACCTCTGGGAGATCACCGCGCTGGTGGTCCTCGCGATCATCGTGTTCGGCCCCGAAAAGCTGCCTGAACTCGCCCGCAAGGCCGCCCGCGTCCTCAACTACCTGCGCCGCATCGGCAACGACGCGCGCGGGCAGCTCCGGCGCGAGCTGGGTGACGAGTTCGCCGACATGAGCCTGGCCGACCTGAACCCGAAGACGTTCGTCAGCAAGCACCTCCTCAGCGGTGAGGAGGTCGAGGACCTCCGGCAGATCCGAGACGAGGCCCTCTCCAGCGGTACGTTGGTGCGCGACACGCTGCAGGATGCCAAGGACGCGGGGTCGGGCGCGAGCGCCGCGGTGGGCACGACTTCACCGCGATCGGACGCACCCGGCGTCGTCAGACCCGAGGCGGACGCGGCGACGGAAGAACGTGTTCCGTTCGACCCCGAGGCGACGTGAGGCGTGCGATAACCTTCGCAGCGTGAGCGGATCGTCCACCTCGATCTTCACCTCGCGGATCAAGGGACTTCCCGTGCTGGACGCCAGCGGGGACCAGGTCGGGAAGGTCCGCGACGTGGTCGTCCAGAACCGCGCCAACGCGCGGTCGCCCCGGGTCAAGGGACTCGTGGTCGAATTGCTGCGCCTCCGACGTGTGTTCCTGCCCATGGAGCGGGTGCACTCGATCGATGCCCAACAGGTCATCATCTCGGGCGTCGTGAACACGGTGGCATTCCAGCGTCGCGAGTACGAGGCCCTCATCTACGAGGACCTGTTCGACAAGAAGGTCAATTGGGGCGGAGCGCCGACGACCACCATCTACGACGTGGCCATCACCCAGACGCGCACGCGCGGCGCCTGGGAGGTCGGTGAGGTCGCGCTGCGGGAGATGACCAGCCGCTCCCCGTTCGCCCGGGGGCACGTGGTGATCGTGGACTGGACGGAGGTGCCCGACTTCTTCGTGGACTCGGGGCAGGGCACGGACCAGGTGTTGGCCCAGCTGTCCGAGATGAAGCCCGCCGACGTGGCCCGTGAGCTGCACGAGATGACCCCGGAGCGGCGTGCGGAGGTCGTCAAGGCGCTCGACGATGAACTGCTCGCCGAGGCGCTGGAGGAGATGCCGGAGGCGGAGCAGGTGCGCGTCATCCAGACGATGGACACCGAGCGGGCGGCCGACATCCTCGAGGAGATGGACCCCGACGACGCCGCTGACCTGATCGCGGAGCTGGCCCCCGACCTCGCCGAGACCCTGCTCGAGCGGATGGAGCCCGAGGATGCAGAGGACGTCCGGCTCCTGCTCAACTACGACGCGGCCACCGCCGGCGGCCTGATGACGCCGGAGCCCGTCGTCCTCGGCCCGGACGCCACCGTGGCCGACTGCTTGGCCCTGCTGCGCAACGAGGAGATCACGCCGGCGCTGGCGGCGCTGGCGTTCCTGTGCCGGCCGCCCCTGGACACCCCGACGGGGCGCTACCTCGGAGCGGTCCACATCCAGCGGCTGCTGCGCGAGCCCCCGTCCGTGCTGGCCGCGGGCCTGGTCGACAGCTCGATCACGCCCCTCCACCCGCACAGCGACGTTGCCATGGTCAGCCGCTACTTCGCGACCTACGACCTGGTGTGCGCGCCGGTGGTCAACGACGCGGGCCTGCTGGTCGGTGCGGTCACCGTCGACGACGTGCTCGACCACATCCTCCCCACCGACTGGCGCGGCCAACACCTGGCGGAAGGGGTGAGCGATGGCTGAACGCCCGTCCGACCGGCTCAACACGCCCGGACGCCATCGCACGTGGCTTCCGAAGTTCAAGTTCTCGGAGGATGCCTTCGGCGCCTTCGCCGAGGGATTCGCGCGGTTCATGGGCACCGCCCGGTTCCTCATCTGGATGACGGTGTTCATCCTCGCCTGGATCGTCGTCAACACCGTCGCCCCGCACCTGCTGAACGACCCGTTCCCGTTCATCTTCCTGACCCTGTTGCTGTCGTTGCAGGCCTCGTACGCGGCACCGCTCATCCTGTTGGCGCAGAACCGGCAGGAGGCCCGGGACCGGGTCACGACCGAGCGAGACCGCGAGGTCGCCGCCCAGTCGCGCGCCGACATGGACTTCCTCGCGCGCGAGATCGCCTCGCTGCGCATGCGCATCAACGACATGCCCACCCGCGACTTCATTCGGAGCGAGCTCCGGGACCTGCTGGAGGACCTGAACCGCGACGACGACAACGCGGCGGATCCGCCCAAGCGCGACAAGCACAAGCGGCGCAGCGAACAGTGAGGGCCGGGGTTTCACCCCCGGCCCTCTGGGCACGTCCAGCGCGCGTCAGTGGTGCATGGCGTAGCCCAGGACGGCCGGGTTGAGCATGCCGAAGATCATGGCGACGTGGGCCACCACGAGGAAGACCGAGATCCACAGGGCGCGCAGCCGGACCCGCTGCCGCTCGGTTCGGCCCACGAGGCCGAGTTCCACGAGCGTGATGGCGACGAACGGGACGACCCCGGACAGGTAGGTGAGGACGGCGATCACGTCCGCCGGACCGCGCCAGCCCGCGGTGGCCGTCAGCGGGACGACGGCGTTCACGAGCAGGTGCAGCGTGATCGCGAGCATCGCCGGGCCGGCCAGCAGGCCCGCGATGTGGTTGGCGCGCGCCACCCAGGCCGGTCCGGGGCGCAGGACCAGCATGGCGATCTCGCTGATGGCCAAGGTCTCGGCGAGCACCACCGGGACGCCCATGAAGAGCAGCAGGTTCACGGGCTGGTTGGTCGCCAGCAGTTCCATGTAGTGGGTCATCCCCATGCTCATGGTCATGTCCATGCTGCCTCCCACGAGGCTGGGGCCGAACAGGCCGCCCAGGGCCAGCACCATGGCGAGGCTCGCCACGGGGATCAGCTGTCGCAGTTCGGGTGTGGGACGGGAGACGGGGGAGATCGCCTCAGCCAGCGGCGAGGTCGAGGCGGTCACGGTGTCGGGCATCGAAGTTCCTCCTTGAGGGACGGCGCACGGGCGACGTGCAAGGCGAGCGTCGTCCACCAACCCTGAGCATTCGGGGTCGGAACGATGAAGGATCGATGAAGGCTCGGGTGGGTCGGCTCAGGTCAGGGGGAGGACCAGCCGGAAGGTGGCTCCGGACCCGGGACCCTCGCTGTGGGCGTCCAGCGTGCCACCGTGCGCTTCCGCGATCCCGCGGCTGATCGTGAGACCCACGCCTGTCCCGGCGCCCTCGTCGTGGCGTCGTTGGGGGTTGCCGCGGTAGAAGCGCTCGAAGACGTGGGGGAGGTCCTCGGCGCTGATTCCGCTCCCGTCATCGCGCACCTCGACCGTCGCCTCGCCCTCCCCGAGCGCCAGCGCCACGTGCACGGATCCATCCTCGGGCGTGTGCTCCAGCGCGTTGCGCAGGATGTTGTCCAGGACCTGCCCCAAACGGTTGCGGTCGACCAGGCCCCGGACGGGCCGGTCCGCGTCCACGGTCAGGCGGACGCCGTCGGCGTCGGCGCGCGGGCGCGCCCCGGCGACCGCCGACCGGACGAGTTCGTCGAGGGACGTCTCCTCGAGGTCCAGGCTCAGCCGTCCCTCCTCGAAGGCCGAGACGTCCTTCATGTCGGCGGCCAGGCGGGTCAGGCGGGCGGTCTGCCGGCGCAGCGAGGCGAGCGTCGGGGCGTCCGGTTCGGCCACACCGTCCTCCAGCGCTTCCAGCACGACGTTCAGGGCCGTGACAGGGGTGCGCATCTCGTGGGAGATGTCCGTCAGCATGCGGCGGCGGGTGGCCTCGGTCGCGTGGATGCGGGCCGCCATCAGGTTGAGGTTGTCGGCCACGGTGTGGAGTTCCCCGACGCCGCCCGTGAGGGTGATGGGGGTCCCGTAGTCGCCATGGGCCACACGCTCGGACCCGTCGGTCAGTTCGCGCACCGCGGTGCCGAGCCGGCGCGCCAGCACGGACTGCACCAGGATCGCCCCGAGAGCCGCGATGGCGACGCCGGCGCCCAGGGCGATGACCCCCGCCGTCTGGAACGCCTCCTGCGCGTGCTGCATGACCAGCGGGGGTTGCTCGTGTCCGACTTGCCGCATGTGGTTCTCGAACGCCGGAGGACCCACCAAGGCGGCCACCCCGGTCGCCGTGGCGGCCATGGCGGCGACGACCACCACCTGGGCCCCGAGCAGTTGCCGCACTAGCGGCGTCCTGCCCGAGCGCCGCTTCATGCGCCCGATCCCATGCGGTAGCCCACGCCGCGCACCGTCAGGATGTAGCGGGGGTCCTGCGGGGCGTCGCCCAGCTTGCGGCGCACGTGGGCGATGTGGACGTCGACGAGGTGGTCGTCGCCGCCCCAGTCCCCGCCCCAGACCTCGGTGACCAACTGCCGGCGCGAGAACGCCACCCGGGGTTTGGCCGACAGCGTCGCCAGGACGTCGAACTCAGTGCGCGTCAGGTCCACGAGGGTCTCGGCCAGGCGGACCTCGCGTGCGTCCGGGTCGATCGACAGTTCCCCGAACACCCGGCGTGGCGAGCCCGGGTGACCGCCAGCGCGTGGCCGTCGCAGCATGGCCTGCACGCGAGCGACCAACTCGCGGGCGCTGAAGGGCTTGGTCACGTAGTCGTCCGCGCCCACGGACAGGCCGACCAGCTTGTCCACCTCGTCGTCGCGGGCGGTCAGCATGACCACGTAGCAGTCGGAGAAGGTGCGGATCCGACGGCACACCTCGACCCCGTCCAGGCCCGGCAGGCCCAGGTCGAGGACGACGACGTCGGGGGCCCACTCGCGGACCAGTGCGACCGCGTCGAGCCCGTCATCGCAGGTGCGGGCGGACAGGCCGGCCCGGTCCAGGTAGTTGGCCACCGTCCCGGCCAGGACGGGTTCGTCATCGACCACCAGCACACGGGCCTGTGGCGAGGGCTGTGTCTTCACGTCTCCAGTCTCCACCACGGCGACCGGACGTCCGGCGATCACCTCGCCGGGGGCCACCGCCTCATCCACCCAGGCGGGCGCGGTAGCCCACGGCGTCCAACACGTCACGGATCGCGGTGTCGCTCGTGGTGGCCGGGTCGCGTTCCAGCGTCACCACCTCCCGCGCCAGATCGACCCGGACCTTCCGTGCGCCCCGCTTGCGGAGCGCGCGGGTCACCCGGAGGGCGCAGCTCCCGCAGGTCATGCCCTCGACCGGGAAGGTCAACGACTCCATGGTGCTCACAGCGACACCATCAGGCCCAGGCTCATCGCGATCACCGTGCCCGCGATGCCCACCTTGACCCACGGCGCGTTCGCGCGGTTCCACCGCCCGAGCCGGCCCAGCACGCGTCGGTTCGTGACGGCCGCGAGCAGGAGGACGAGCGGAGCGATGAAGGCGATGTTGTAGAGGGCCAGCAGTGCCAGCCCGGTGCCGCCGCCGCCGGACGCGTGCAGGACCGCGGTGATCTGCAGGTACATCGCCCCGGAGCACGGCACGGTGCACACGCCCACGAGGACGCCGGCCACCAGCATCCCCGCCAGCCCGCCGGTCTCCATCGCCTTCTTCATGCGGGAATGGGTCCCGGACGGCGCGAGCATGCTGGGGCCGACGCCGGGGAGGATGACGTCCTTCACCATCCACAGCGCCATGACCAGGGCCAGGATGGACGCGATGCGCGCCACCATGTGGTCGCGCCCCAGCCACGACAGCACCGTGAGCAGGCCCAGTCCGATGGCGAAGTAGGTCACCCACACCGCACCGACGTACAGGGCCCCGGCCGACAGGAGCCGGTTCCGTGCGGCCAGCGTCGGCATCCCCGCCGCCGTCACCGAGTTGGCCAGCGTGAGGGTGTAGGTGCCGAAGAGCACCAGGAGGGAGAAGGCGCAGGGGTTGAACCCGTCGAGGAACCCGGCCCCCAGCACCGCGGGCACGGTCAGGCCGCCGAACGCGGCCGAGTCGAAGGGCACAGCGACGACGTACGCGGACGCACCCGCACCCACCGCGAGGAGCAGCGCCGCCAGGCCGATGGCCGGCGACGGCCAGCGGGACCCCCGGGGCCGGACGGTCGCCTGGTCCCGCCCCGGGTCCACCCCCACCCCAGGAGTCGTCATGCCTGCTCGATCACGATCACGCCGTGCATCGACGGCGACGCCTTGCCACCGCAGCAGCTGTCGCACCACACGTCGTAGCGCCCGGGCTTGTCGGGCACGGTCCAGGTGAACTGGCGCCGCGACTCGGCCCTGAGTTCCTCGTCCAGCCCGAGTTCGGGGGAGACCATGGTGTGGACGCCACCCTCCAGGTGTGGGGCCGCGTCGTCCGTCCACCAGTCAAGGGTCACGGTGCTACCCGCCTTCACGCGGATCTCGTTCGGCGTGAACCCGGCCATCGAGCTCTGGATGCTCAGGGTGTTGGTCGTGGGGTCGGAGACAGGACGTCCGATGAAGTCGCTGAACGCGGCGTACAGTCCCAGGGCCAGCACGGCGACCACCAGCCCGCCGAACATCCACCCTCGCGCGGGCGATGGCCGCGAACCGGGCTGAGTGCCCGACTCCCTGCGTTGGGCCGGTGCCGGGGACCTCGTCATGGTGAACCCTTCCTGTCGTGTGGTTCCTTTCCCCAACCGTCGGCGATGACCGGTGAAGGCGTGGACCAGAAACGATGAAGGTTTGACGAAGGGGACCCGCCGGGGGAATGGAACCGCAGGGCCCGAGTGTTGACCAGATACCCCCCGGGGGTAATCTTGAGGAAGGGGATCGTCATGACAAGCACCGGGCACGAGAGCCACCAGCAGCACGACCACGAGGGCCACGAAGGCCATATCCATCACGAAGGCCACGGCGAACACACCGACCACGGCGGCCGCGCGGACCACGGCGGTCACGCGGATCATGGCGGACACGCCGGGCACGGAGACCACGTCGCCCAGTTCCGCCGCCTGTTCTGGGTGATGCTCGTCCTGGCGATCCCGGTGGTGGCGCTGTCACCGATGTTCGCGATGCTGCTCGGCTACGAACCGCCGGACGTGCCCTGGCTGGCATGGGTGCCACCGCTGCTCGGCACCGTCGTGTACCTGGTGGGCGGTCGTCCGTTCCTGACGGGTGCCCTGGAGGAGCTCCGCGCCCGGAAGCCCGGCATGATGCTGCTGATCGGGATGGCCATCACGGTCGCCTTCCTGGCGTCCTGGGGTGCGACCCTGGGCATCGTCGACCACCAACTCGACTTCTGGTGGGAACTCTCCCTCCTGGTCGTCATCATGCTGCTCGGCCACTGGCTGGAGATGCGGTCGCTCGCCCAGACCACCTCGGCGCTCGATTCCCTGGCGGCGCTCCTGCCCGACGAGGCCGAGCGGGTCGTCGGGGACGCCGTCGAGACGGTCGCGCCGTCCGACCTGCGCGTCGGGGACGTCGTCATCGTCCGGCCCGGCGGACGGGTCCCGGCCGACGGACGCGTGGTCGCCGGGGCCGCCGACGTGGACGAGTCGATGATCACCGGGGAATCGAGGGCCGTCCGACGCGCCGAGGGCGACCACGTGGTCGCCGGAACCGTGGCGACCGACTCCGGCCTCCGGGTCGAGGTCACCGCGACGGGGGAGGACACGGCACTCGCCGGCATCCAACGGCTGGTGGCGGACGCCCAGTCCAGCACGTCCCGAGCCCAGCGCCTGGCCGACAGGGCCGCCGGCTGGCTGTTCTGGTTCGCGCTCGGGGCAGCGGTGGTCACGGTGATCGCCTGGAGCGCGCTCGGCCTGCCCGATCAGGGCATCGTCCGCGCCATCACGGTCCTGGTGATCGCGTGCCCGCACGCCCTCGGCCTGGCCATCCCGCTGGTCGTCTCGATCGCCACGGAACGCGCCGCGCGCGGCGGCGTCCTGGTCAAGGACCGTCTGGCCCTGGAGGCCATGCGCACGGTCGACGTCGTCCTCTTCGACAAGACCGGCACCCTCACCAAGGGCGAGCCGGCCGTGGAGCAGGTGTCCGTCGCCGGGGCGGACGCCGACCTGGACGACGCCGACGTGCTGCGTCTCGCGGCGAGCGCCGAGGCCTACTCCGAGCATCCGCTCGCCCGGGCCATCGTGGCCGCCGCGGAACATCGCGGCCTCGCGCTGGCCGGCCTTGAGGACTTCACCTCGGCCCCGGCCGTCGGTGTCTCGGCGCTGGTCGAGGGCCGCCGCGTCCAGGTGGGCGGGCCCACCCTGCTGGAGCGCGAGGGAGCGGCCGAACTGGCGGACGCGGAGGACTGGCGCGCGGACGGTGCCATCATCCTCCACGTCCTGGTCGACGGCCGGGTCGCGGGCGCGCTCAAACTGGCCGACGAGATCCGTCCGGAGTCCCGCACCGCCGTCGCGGCGCTCCGCGAACGGGGGGTCGAGGTGGTCATGATCACCGGTGACGCCGAGGCCGTGGCGTCCGCCGTTGCCGGTGAACTCGGGCTCGAGCGGTACTACGCCGGCGTCCTGCCCGGGGACAAGTCGTCCAAGGTCGCCGAGTTGCAGGCGGAGGGCCGCCGGGTGGCCATGGTGGGCGACGGCGTCAACGACGCCCCGGCGCTGGCGTCCGCCGACGTCGGCATCGCCATCGGTGCCGGCACCGACGTCGCGATCGGGTCGGCGGGCGTCATCCTGGCCAGTGACGATCCCCGCTCGGTGGTCTCGGTGATCGAGTTGTCCCGTGCCAGCTACCGCAAGATGCAGCAGAACCTCTGGTGGGCGGCGGGGTACAACATCCTCGCCGTGCCGCTCGCCGCCGGAGTGCTCGCGCCGGTCGGGTTCGTGCTGCCGATGTCGGTGGGAGCGGTCCTCATGTCGCTGTCGACGATCGTGGTCGCCCTGAACGCGCAACTGCTGCGTCGCCTCGACCTGCACCCCGACGTCGTGGCGCCGATGCGGGCCCAGCACCGTCCGACCTCCCGCGAGCCCGGCGTTCCCGCTGGTCACCGTGTGGGGCACGTCCACGAGGCTCAGTAAGGTGGACCCCATGTCTGTCGAAAGCCTGAACGCCGCCGTGTGGGACGTGCTGTCCCGCGTGAACGATCCCGAGATCCACAAGCCCATCACCGAACTCGGCATGGTCGAGAAGGTCGAGGTGGACGAGGACGGGTTCGCCCACGTCAAGGTGCTGCTCACGATATCCGGATGTCCCATGCGGAACACCATCGAGCACGACGTGCACGCGGCACTCCAGGGCCTGGAGGGCCTGACCGGCCTCGACCTGGAGTTCGGCGTGATGTCGGACGAGCAGCGCGACGCGCTGAAGACGAAGCTGCGCGGTGGTGTGCAGGAGCGGGTGATCCCGTTCGCCAAGGCCGACAACCTGACCCAGGTGCTGCTCATCGCGTCCGGCAAGGGCGGCGTCGGGAAGTCGTCGGTCACCGTCAACCTGGCCCAGGCGCTGGCTGCCCGTGGCAAGAAGGTGGGCGTGCTGGACGCCGACATCTACGGCCACTCCATCCCGCCGATGCTCGGCATCGCCGACGCCGACGTGACGGGCATCGACGACATGATCCTGCCCGTGCCGGCCGGTGACCTGAAGGTCATCTCCATCGGCATGCTCAAGCAGTCCCGCGACCAGGTGATCGCCTGGCGCGGGCCGATCCTCGATCGAGCCCTCCAGCAGTTCCTCGCGGACGTCTACTGGGGTGACCTCGACTTCCTCCTCGTCGACCTGCCTCCGGGCACCGGTGACGTCGCCATGTCGCTGGGCACGAAGCTCCCCAACGCCGAGGTCATCGTCGTCACGACCCCGCAGCAGGCGGCCGCCGAGGTCGCCGAGCGGGCCGGGACGATGGCGTCCATGGTCGACCAGAAGGTCATCGGCGTGATCGAGAACATGGCGTACCTCGAGTCGATGTGCCCACACTGCGAGCAGACCCACCGCGTCGACGTCTTCGGCACCGGCGGAGGTGCGCGCGTCTCCGAGGCGCTCACGCTGCGCCTGGGCTACGACGTCCCGCTGCTGGCCGAGGTGCCGATCGACCCGGCCATGAGCGCGTCCGGTGATGAGGGTGTGCCCCTGGTGCAGTCGCACGCGCACAACCCGGCCGCGACGGCGCTGGCCGGCGTTGCCGAGCGGCTGGCGACCCGCAAGCGCGGCCTCGCGGGACGCAAGCTGAACCTCGCGGTGGGCTGAGTCCCACCCCACCTGCATTTCCGGGTGGCAGTACCCCAAGGAACCTTGGGATACTGCCACCCGGAAATGCATTCGAGGGGCCTCAGGCCTCCTCGACCACGAACGCGATCGGGGTGCCGAGCTCGACGGTGCGGGAGACCGTGCAGTCGCGCTCGTGGGAGGCCTTGACCGCCGGCTCGATGCGTGAGCGGGCCTTGTCGCCGTCCTCGCCCTCGGGGAACCGCAGGCGGAAGGTGATGGTGAGGTCCTCCATGTGGTTTCCGCCCTCGGTGACCTTGCGGCCCGACGAGACGACCTCGAAGACCTCCGGCTCGGCGCGCCGGGACGTCATCACGTCCACGTCGACGGCCGTGCACCCGCCGATGGCGGTGAGCAGGAGCTCGACGGGGGAGAAGTTGCCCTCACCCCCCACCTCGATGCGGGCCCCATGGCTGTTGATGGCCTCGTAGTGCATCTGGTCGATGCGGCGGAGGGAGACGGTGGTCGGATCGCTCATGGGGCCCATCATGCCCGGCCCACCTCCCGCGCGCACCGCGAGCGCGGCGGTACGCTGCGCGCGTGGAGCCCGATACGCGTGCCCGGATCGACGGCCACTGGTCCCGCCGCTTCGGCGTCCCAGTGCCGGGCCTGGTCCCGGTTGTGGTGGCCGCGTCCGGCCGCCACGACGACGCCGCGCTGGTGCTCCTGCTGGGTGATCACGCCTACATCGACGCGCCGCTGTCCCGGGTCGAGCAGGTGGCTGAACTCGCGCTGGCCCACGACCCCGGCGCCCTGGTCGATCCCGCGACGTGGGAGCCGCTCGCGACGGGCCCCGTCCTCGGCCCGGCCGACCACTTCTGGGCCGACCACGCCACGGAGCTCATGTCGTCCTCCGCCCTGATGACCGAGCCCGAGGAACTCGCGGAACTCCACCCCCTCGTGTCGGCCGCGGAGTGGGCGGAGGCGGGCTTTGACCGGAGGCCGCACGCCTGTTTCGGAATCGTCGAGGGGGACCACTTGGTCGCGGCGTCCGTGCTGAACACCCTGTGGGGCTGGCCCATTGACGTCGGCGTCCTCGTCGCACCCCGGGCGCGCGGCCGTGGGCTGGGCGCCGAGGTCGCCGCGGCTGCGCTCGCCTGGGGCGTCCAGCAGGCCGGTTTCGCCGCCTATAGGGCGGCTCGCGCGCACGCCGCCTCTCGTGGGGTCGCCCAGCGCCTCGGGCTCACCGCCCACGGCGTCAACCTGGCGGTCCCGCTCGCCTGAGCCTGGAGACTGTCTCGAATTCGGGCACGACTGGTGAATTCTGCGGTGTCGAAGATGCAGGACCCGCGGCTAGCCCGATACGTTGCCAACAAAGCGCACTCTTCCGGTTGCGCACGGAGTGAAGACGAAGGGGTCTCATGCAGGAAGAAACAGTCGACGACGGCCGCAAGGTCGGTCATCACGAACGAGTGGACGACGACGGCGGACGTGTCGCCAAGTGGAAGATCATCGGTCCGGGCATCGTCGTCGCCGGAACGGGTGTCGGTGCGGCCGACATGGTGTCCACCCTGATCGGTGGTTCGCGCTACGGCTACATGCTGCTGTGGGCGATCATCGTCGGCGTCATCATGAAGATCATCCTGGTCGAGGGCGCCGGCCGGTATTCGCTGGCGACGGGCTACACCATCTTCGAGGGGTGGCGGAAGCTCGGCCGCTGGACCACCTGGTACTTCGCGCCGTACATCGTCATCTGGGGCTTCGTCTACGGCGCATCGGCCATGTCGTCCACGGCACTGCCGCTGGCGGCACTGTTCCCGCAGATCCCGCTGCTCGCCTGGGCCGTCGCCACCGGCATCGTGGGCTTCCTGCTGGTGTGGTTCAACAAGTACGCGGTGGTCGAGAAAGTCACCGCAGCGTTGGTCGGGCTGATGTTCCTCACGATCGTGGCGCTGGCGATCATCGCCGTCCCGAACGTCCCCGAGATGCTGGGGGGCCTCGTCCCGCGCCTGCCGTCGGACGAGGGGGGCCTCATGTACACCCTCGCCCTGGCGGGCGGCGTCGGCGGCACGATCACCTTGGCGGCCTACGGCTACTGGCTGCGCGAGAAGGGCTGGTACACGCCCAAGTGGATGAAGGTCATGCGCATCGACAACACGATGGCGTACGTGATCACCGGCATCTTCGTCATCTCGATGCTCATCGTCGGTGCCGAGGTCGTGCGGGCCGCGGGCGTCAAGCTGAGTGCCGGTGACAAGGGCCTGGTCGATCTCTCGACGGTGCTCGAGGCGCGCTACGGCGTCGTCGTCGGCAAGTTCTTCCTGGTCGGCTTCTTCGCCGCGGCCTTCTCGTCCGTCATCGGCGTGTGGAACGGCGTCTCCCTGATGTTCGCCGACTTCATGGCCAAGATGAAGGGCCTGCCGGACGACCACCCGGACGGCCGCAACGGGGGCAAGTACTTCAAGTGGTACGTCCTGTGGCTCACGTTCCCGCCGATGATCCTGCTCTTCCTCGATCGTCCGTTCGGCCTGATCGTCGCCTACGGCGTCCTCGGTGCGCTGTTCATGCCATTCATGGCCATCGCCAACCTGGGCCTGCTGAACGGAAAGATGATTCCCCCCGAGTGGCGGAACAAGCTGTCACACAACATCGCCCTGGGCGTCACGGCGCTGTTGTTCGGCATCCTGGGCGTCTACCAGCTCTGGCAGGCCGTCACGTAGTCACTCGTCTCACCTGAGTCCGGAGGGGCGCCCGCTGCTGCGGGCGCCCCTCCTCCCTGTCAGGGGACCCGCCGGGTCGCGTGGGCCGTGACCAGGAGGGCCAGCACCATCCCCAGCACGGACGCGGATCCGGTGGCCAGCCAGGTGAACCCCCAGCCCCCGACGAGCGTGGCCAGCGAGGCCACCAGGGGTGGGCCGGCGAGTTGTCCCAGCGCGGACCACTGCATCATCCACCCGACGGTCGTGGAGGTCGTCCGCCGGCTCGGGGCCAGGTGCGGGGCCAGCGCGAACAGCGTGCCCGGGATGAGCCCACCCAGCGCGGAGAACAGCACCGCCCCGGCGTACTGGACGACCGGCAGGCCGGACGTCGGCGTCCCGAACGCGAGGACCGAACCCAACGCCATCGCTGTGAAGCCGGTCAGCAGCGTGGCACGGGCCCGGACGCCATGGTGCAGGGCGAAGCCCGCACCGACGTTGCCGACGACGTTGGCCAGTGCGACCAGGGCGGCCAGGACGGCGACCGTTCTGGCTCCCCAGCCGGACGCCGCGTAGATCGACGGCAGGAAGCCGACCACGGCCAGCCACTGCAGCGAGTAGCAGGCGAAGGTCAGCGCGAGCAGCCACGGGGCACGGTGCGTGAGGGTCTCCCGGGCGCGGCCCAGCACCAGGGCCCGGCCGTCCTCGGACGCGGTGTGTGGCGGGTCGGCCGGGACCCGCCACCAGACGAGCAGCGCGGCCACGGTCGACACCGTCGCGGTCAGCCACCACCAACCCGACCAGCGCCACGCGTCGATGATGCCCGCCCCGACGAGAAGGGCCACGGCGGCACCCACGGGGATGAAGGCGGACCAGAAGCCCAGCATCCGGGTCAGGCGGTCCGGCGAGACGAGCCGCCGGACCAGCGCCGGCGCCGGAACCGTGGCCAGCAGGAAGCCGATGCCCTCGGTCGCCCGCAGCACCAGGAGGACGGCCTCGTTGGGCGCGAACCCGCCGGCGAACCCGGCTGCGCTGAGCACCCCGAGCCCGATCAGGTGGCTGCGGCGCAGCCCGAACCGCTCCACGAACAGACCGACGACCAGCCCGGTGAGGGCGCTGGCCAACAGGACCAGTGAAAGCAGGAGTCCTGAGGTCACCAGCGAGACACCCAGATCGCGTTGCAGTGCTGGGATCGCGGGGGACAGCTTGGCCACGTGGAGCGCCGCCGTGGTCCCACCGAGGAGGACGAACCAGGCCGAGCGGGTGGTCGGGCGAGCGTGGGTCACGCGCGCACCCTAGCGGGAGCCCTCCCACGCGGCACCCAGCACCCCTAGTCTGGACGCATGACCCGCCCGTCCCGCGTCCGCCGCACCGTGCTCGCCGTGCCCGGCAGCTCCGACCGCTTCATCGCCAAGGCGCGTGGGCTCCGGGTCGATGCCCTGTTCCTGGACCTGGAGGACGCCGTGGCCCCGGCGGCCAAGGAGGAGTCGCGCCGGCGCATCGTCGAGGCGCTGAACGAGCCGTCCGGCTTCGACGCACCCACGATCACCGTGCGGGTCAACGACTGGACGACGCCGTGGACGTTCCGGGACGTGGCCGAGGTCGTGGGGGGAGCGGGCGCGCGCATCGACTGCCTCGTCCTGCCGAAGGTGACCGCGGCGTCCCAGGTCGTGGCCCTGGACCTGCTGCTCACCCAGGTCGAGCACGAGGCCGGCCTACCGGTGGGTGCGATCGGGATCGAGGCGCAGGTCGAGGACGCCCAAGGCCTCCTCCACGTGGCCGAGATCGCCGGTGCCTCACCGAGGCTGGAGAGCCTCGTGTACGGCCCGGGCGACTTCATGGCGTCCCTCGGCATGCGCGGGCTCAACGTGGGGGCGCAGCTGGCGGGGTACCCCGCTGACGCGTTCCACCACGTGCTGATGTCGATCCTCGTGGCCGCTCGCGCGCACGGGCTGCAGGCGGTCGACGGTCCGTTCGTCGCCATCCGGGACCTGACCGGCTTCGAGGCCTCCGCGGCTCGAGCGGCTGCCCTCGGCTACGACGGCAAGTGGGTGCTCCACCCGGCCCAGGTCGAGGCGGGGAATGCCGCCTTCAGCCCGCGCGTTGAGGACTACGAGCGCGCGCACCGCATCGTGGACGCGTACGCGGCAGCCACGTCGGTCCAGGGCGGGGCGCGTGGCGCGATCGTGGTCGATGACGAGATGGTGGACGAGGCCGGGGTCAAGCTGGCCGCGTCGATCGTTGCCCGCGGGCACGCCGCCGGCATGGGCGCAGAAAGGGAACACCGATGACACAGCAGAGTCCGATCGCGGGCAACCAGGCGATCTTCCGCCTCGAGTACCCGCAGTCCCTGGGGGTGTTCGACAGCTACCCCGAGGCGCAGAAGGCGGTGGACCACCTCGCCGACAACAACTTCCCGGTGGGCAACATCGCGATCGTGGGCACCGACCTGCGGCTGGTCGAGCGGGTCACCGGACGCCGTACGTGGGGGACGGTGCTGGGCCAGGGTGTGATGAGCGGCCTGTCGACCGGCTTCATCGTGGCGATCTTCATGATCCTCCTGTTCCCGACCCAGAACTTCCTGGCGCAACTCCTGACCGCGCTGGTCATCGGTGTGGCGATCGGGCTGCTCTTCGCCGTGCTCGGCTACGTCGTCAGCCGTGGTCAGCGTGACTTCACGTCCGTGACCCAGACGGTGGCCACCAAGTACGAGATCCTGTGCGAGCACAAGGTCGTCGCCCAGGCCCGCGAACTGCTGACGCGGGCCCCCGGCGCGCGCTCGTCCCAGTTCAACCCGGGCGCGCGTCCCGGCCAGCCCGGCCAGCCCTGGCAGGGCGGACCGCAGGGGCAGTACCAGCAGCCGGGACAGCCCCAGCAGCCGGGACAGCCCCAGCAGCCGGGGCCGTGGCCCGGCTACGGGCAGCAGCAGCCCGGCCAGGCCCCGCAGCCGTGGACGCAGGGCGGTCCGACCAACCCGGGGTGGCCTCCCCCGCAGGCGCCGGAGGGGCCGACGCACCAAGGCTGGGCCCCGCCGACCCCGCCGTCCTCGGGCGAGCCGTCCGGCCAGCCCCGCCCGTACGATCCGTCGCGCCCCGCCGATCCGGACGACCCGTGGCGTCCCCCGTCGTCGGGTTCCTCGGCGGCCGGCCCCTCAGGGCACTGAGCGCACCAACACGAACGCGGTTCCCCGCCAAGGCGAGGAACCGCGTTCGCGGGTCAGGGGCGGATCAGGCGTCCAGCATGGTTCCCGCGAGGTACTCGGAGTAGGCCGGCAGGTCGAGCTGGCCCGAGCCGGAGACGCCGATGAGGATGACCGGCGCGGTGCCGTCCTCGGTCGCGCGCCTCGCCTGGGCGATGGCCCCGGCGATGGCGTGGTTCGACTCCGAGGCCGGGACGATGCCCTCGGCCTTCGCGAACATCACCCCGGCGGCGAAGGCGTCGCGCTGCTTGACGGCGGTCGCCCGCAGCAGGCCCTCGTGGTGGGCGTGGGAGACCAGCGGCGCCATGCCGTGGTAGCGCAGGCCGCCGGCGTGCACCGGGTCGGGGACGAAGTCACTGCCGAGCGTGTACATCTTCAGCAGCGGGGTCATGCCGCTGGCGTCGCCGAAGTCGTAGCGGTACTCGCCCTGGGTCAGGGACGGCGCCGCGGCCGGCTCGCACGCCACGATGTCGACCTCCGCGCGGCCCTCGAGGTTCTCACGGATGAACGGGAACGCGATGCCGGCGAGGTTCGACCCGCCGCCCGCGCAGGCGAACAGGAAGTCCGGCATCCGCTCGCCGAACTTGGCCAGTTGCTTGATGGCCTCCAACCCGATGACGCTCTGGTGGAGGGCGACGTGGTTCAGCACCGAGCCCAGCGAGTACGAGGCGTCCGGATCCTTCACGGCCTCCTCGATGGCCTCCGAGATCGCCATGCCGAGTGAGCCGGTCGTGTCCGGGAAGCGCTCACGCAGGGCACGTCCGGCCTCGGTCCTGTCGGACGGGCTGGGCGTCACCGAGGCGCCGAACGTCTCCATGAGGATGCGGCGGTACGGCTTGGTCTCGTAGGTGTTGCGCACCTGCCACACGTCGCACCGGAGGTCGAAGATCTGCGTCGCGAACGCGAGCGCGGCACCCCACTGGCCGGCCCCCGTCTCGGTGGTCAGGCGCTTCCGGCCGGCGATCTTGTTGTAGTAGGCCTGCGGCACGGCCGAGTTGGTCTTGTGCGACCCGACCGGGCTCTCTCCCTCGTACTTGTAGTAGATGCGCGCTGTGGTGCCCAGCGCGGCCTCGAGTCGGCGGGCACGGTGGAGGGGGCTGGGACGCCACAGGCGGTAGATCTCCTGGACCGCTTCCGGGATCTCGATCCACCGCTCGGTCGACAACTCCTGCTCGATGAGGCCAGCCGCGAAGAGGGCGTCCATGTCGGCGGGGGTCACGGGCTCCTTCGTGCCCGGGTGCAGGTGCGGGGGCGGGGGCGTGGGGAAGTCCGCGGCGATGTTGTACCAGTGCGTGGGGATGTCGTCCTCGTCGAGGAACACCTTCGTTGGTTCAGCCATGGGGGCAACTCTAGGGGCGCGACCACGGCCCTTCCGGCCGTCTCGCGCGAAGTCTCTACAGCCAGCCCCGCCTGCGGAAGAAGATCGCGATACCGATGACGGACGCCGCCATCACCCCGAGCACGACGAAGTACCCGTACTCGGAGTGCAGTTCGGGCATGTTGTCGAAGTTCATCCCGTAGATGGCACCGATCGTGGTCGGGACGGCGAACATCGCCACCGCGGCCGAGATGCGCCGCATGTCCTGGTTGTCCGACAGGGACACCCGGGTCAGGGCGGACTGGATGAGCGCCGTCAGCACCTCGTCCAGCGCGCCCGTCGACTCCCGCGCCGCCGTGAGGTGGTCGGACACCTCGCGGAAGTAGGCGCGGGCGTCCTCCGGGATGTTCGGCAGCGGAGCGCTCTGCAGCCGCTGCATCGGGGTCGCCAACGGCGTGAGGCAGCGCTTGAACTCGATCAGCTCGCGCTTGAGGCGATAGACGCCGTCCACGTCGGGCCGGACGCCCGGGGCGAAGACCACCTCCTCCACGGCGTCGACGTCCTGCTCGATCTCGGTGACCGTCTCGGTGAAGTCGTCCACGACGTGGTCGAGGATCGCGTACAGGACACGCCAGGGGCCGTCGGCCAGGTCCTCGGGTGTGAGTTCCAGCCCCCGCCGGATCTGGTTCATGAACGGACGCCCGCCCCTGCGTGCGGTGAGCACGAACCACGGGCCCACGTACACCATCACCTGACCGGTCGACACGATCTCCGAGGTTGCGGTCAGCGTCCGGTGGGGCACGTAGTCGACGGTGGAGATGACCATGAAAAGCGACTCGTCGAAAACCTCCAGCTTGGACCGCGTGTGCCCCTCGACGGCGTCCTCGGCGGCCAGTTCGTGCAGGCCGAACAGGTCGGTGAAGCTCTGCATGGTGGCGTCGTCGGGGTCCTTCAACCCCAACCAGACGAACCCGCGTCCCGCGCGGGCCCCGCGGGCGGCGACGGAGAGGTCCCTCTCCGCCTGGGCCACGCCGCCCACGTACCAGTACCAGCCCACGTGCGGACGGTCGGGGTTGTCGCGGGGGAGCTCCATGCGTCGCCGCATGGCCTCCCAGCCGGGGGCGGCGTCCGTCATCGGCCCAGGCGCTCGGCCATCCAGGCCTCGACGGCGTCCGCATCGCGGGGGAGCGCCTTCGACAGGATCACGGGTTCACCGTCGGTGATGACGATGTCGTCCTCGATCCGGACGCCGATGCCACGGAACTCCTCGGGCACCAACAGGTCCGTGGACTTGAAGTAGATGCCCGGCTCGACGGTGATGCACATGCCCGGGCGCAGGGTGCCCTCGCGGTAGAACTCCTTGCGGGCCTGGGCGCAGTCGTGGACGTCCAGGCCGAGGTGGTGCGAGGTGCCGTGCACCATCCAGCGGCGGTGCTGCCCGCCGTTGACCGGGTCGAGGGACTCCTCCACGGAGACCGGCAGGATGCCCCAGGCGTGCAGGTGCTCGGCGACCACCCGGATCGCCGCGTCGTGGACCTCGTGGAACGTCCGCCCGGCCCGTGCGGCGGCGATGCCGGCCTCCTGGGCCGCCAGGACCGCGTCATAGACCTTGCGCTGGGCGGGGGTGAAGCGGCCGTTGACGGGCAGCGTCCGGGTGACGTCGGCGGTGTAGAGGGACTCGACCTCGACGCCCATGTCGAGCAGGACGAGGTCGCCGTCGCGCAGGTCGCCGTCGTTGCGGATCCAGTGCAGGGTGTTGGCGTGGTCGCCGGCGGCGCAGATGCTGCCGTAGCCGATGTCGTTGCCGAGGTGGCGGGCGTGCAGGGCGAACACGCCCTCGCACCAGCGCTCGCCGCGCCCCTTCGCCACCGCGGTGGGGAAGTCCGCCGCGACGGCCTCGAAGCCGACCGTCGTGGCGTCGCACGCGGCCTGCAACTGCGCGATCTCGAAGTCGTCCTTGATGAGCCGCAGCTCCGACAGCATCACCTCGAGCTCCACGTCGGCGGACGGGTCGGCGTCGACCTGGTTGGTGCGGCGCAGTTCGTCGACCAGCTGGGTGAGGCGGTCGTCGACGTTGCGGACGATGCGGGCGGGGATCCGGTCGTGGTGGGTGCTGATCGCGGCGGGCAGGTCGGCCAGAGGTGCGCAGGGCAGGCCGGTGAGGGCCGCCATCTCCTCGAGCGACTCACGCTGGCCCACCCACATCTCGCCGTAGCGGGCGTCGGCGTAGAACTCGGGGTCGGTGCGCGGCGCCCGGGGCTTGAAGTACAGCGTGGCCGTGTGGCCGGCGTCCTCGACGTCGACGCCGGCGTCGGTGAAGACGGGCTCGAAGACCAGGACGGCGTCCGGCTCGCGGTCGGCGCCCAGGCCGGTCAGGTGGGCGAACGCCGAGTGGGGGCGGAAGGGGTGGTCGGTGTCGTTGCTGCGCACCTTGAGCGTCCCCGCCGGGACGATGATCCGCTCACCCGGGTAGGCGGCGCTGACCGCATCCCGACGCGGCTGGGTGTGCTCGGCGGCCGGGAGGCGTGCGGGCAACTCGGCAGGGTAGGGGGCCCAGTCCTGGGGGATGAACGCGACGAACGCGTCCGAGAAGGGCGTCTGCCGGTTGGGCAGCTTCGATTCCTTGTTGTTCATCCAGAACCCCCTGTGCGCGTGAGCGAGTCGAACCCACTCTACGCGGGGGCACGCTCAGCTGTTCCAGCGCAGGACGGCCCACGACTCCTTCTCGCGACCGAGGATCGACACGGACGCCACCTCGAGCGGGAAGGCCTGCCCGAAGATGAGGGGGAAGTCGAGCCAGCACAGCGCCAGCACCCGCGACGCGTGGCCGTGGCCGAAGCAGATGGCCTTTTCGACGCCCGACTCGCGGACCCGGTGGACGACGCGGGTCAGGCGTTCGCGGACCTCGTCGTGGGTCTCGCCACCGGGAACACCGTTGAACCACAGGCGCCAGCCCGGGTGGTGGTTGGCGCGGATCTGCTGGGACGTCAGGCCCTCGTACTCGCCGTAGTTCCACTCGGCGAGGTCGTCGTCGATGGTGATGTCGTCGAAGCCGGCCAGGGCCGCGGTCTTGCGGGCGCGGAGGCGCGGGCTGGACAGGACCAGGCCGAACTCGGACGGGACGAGCTTGCTGCGGAGCGCCCTGGCCTGGTCGACGCCGGTGTCGGTCAGGTCGAGGTCGGTGTAGCTGGTGTGCTGACCGGACTTGCTCCACTCCGTCTGCCCGTGGCGCACGAGGTACAGGATGGTCATGCGCCTCATCCTGTCACTCGTGCCCCGCAGTCGCTGCGGTATCGTGCGAATCACGCCACTCTCAGGAGGACCGGAATGAAGGCTGCCGCCGAGGCGCAGCGCAGGCTGCTCGACCTGCAGACCAGTGACACCGCCATCGCCCAGCTGGACCACCGCCGCAACACGCTGCCCGAGACGGCTCAGGCACGTGCACTCCAGGCTGACCGCGCCCGTGCCGCCGAGCGGGTCATCGCCGCCGAGACCGTGGTGTCCGACCTCGAGGCGGAGCAGGCCAAGGCTGAGTCCGACCTGGTCCCCGTCCGCGAGCGACTGGAACGCAACGAGAAGCGCGTCTCGGACGGATCGGTGGGTGACCCCAAGGCCCTGCAGGGGTTGCTCGAGGAGGTCGAGCACCTGAAGCGGCGCATCGGCGAACTGGAGGACATCCAGCTGGACGCCATGGAGCGGCTGGAGACTGCCCGCGAGGCCGCTGCCCTCGCCGTCGAGGCCAAGACCACGCTCGAGGAATCCCTCCGATCGGTGCTGAAGGAGCGCGAGGTCAAGCTCACCGCCATCGCCGCCGAGCGCACCCGGCACGAGGCCGAACGCAACGCGATCGCCGCCGCCGTGCCGGCCGACCTGTTGTCCCTCTACGCGCGCGTCGCGGAGAAGTCCGGCGGCGTCGGTGCCGCACTGCTGCGCCAGGGCCGCTGCGGTGGCTGCCAGCTGGAGGCCAACGCGTCCGACATGAACCACTACCGTGCAGCCGCCGAGGACGAGGTGCTCCGCTGCGAGGAGTGCAACCGCATCCTCATCCGCACCGCCGACTCGGGGCTCTGACTCCATGCCCGCCCTGCACCTGTCGGCTCGTGCCGGCGCCCCCGAGCCGATCCGCGCCGGGCTGCAGCGCCTGCGCCAGGAGCTCGCGGTGCCGGGGGGCTTCCCCGCCGAGGTCGAGGCCGAGGCCCGAGCTGCGGCGTCCGCGGTGCGGCTGCCGGAGCTGGACCGCACCGACCTGCCCCTGGTGACCATCGACCCGCCCGGGTCCACCGACCTCGACCAGGCGCTGTTCATCCAGCGCGACGGAACGGGTCACATCGTCTGGTACGCCATCGCCGACGTGGCCGCCTTCGTCGCGCCCGGTGGGGCCATCGACGCCGAGGCGCACGAGCGCGGCGTGACCCTCTACGCCCCCGACGGCCGGACGCCCCTGCACCCGACGATCCTGTCGGAGGGGGCGGCGTCCCTGCTGCCCGACCAGGTGCGGCCGGCCCTGTTGTGGGAACACCGGTTGGACGCCGACGGCGAGGCCGTGTCCACGACCGTGCGGCGTGCCCGGGTGCGGAGCCGCGAGCAGCTCACCTACGAGGGTGTCCAGGCGGCGCTCGACGGCGGGACCGCGTCCGAGAGCCTGCAGTTGCTCCGCGAGGTCGGCCGCAAGCGCGAGGCACTGGAGATCGCCCGCGGGGGTGTCAGCCTCCAGATCCCCGAGCAGGAGGTGCACGTCACCGCATCGGGCTCCTGGGAGCTGGAGTTCCGCCGGACGCTGCCCGTCGAGGGGTGGAACGCCCAGGTCTCACTGCTCACGGGCATGCAGGCCGCGAAGCTCATGCTGGATGCCCGGGTCGGCATCCTGCGCACGCTGCCGCCGGCCCAGCAGTCCGGCATCGACAAGCTGCGCCGGGTGGCGAAGGGACTCCACATCTCCTGGCCGGGGTCCATGGGCTACCCGGAGTTCGTCCGGTCGCTCGACCCCACCCAACCCAGGCACCTCGCGATGCTCAACGCGTGCACCGCGCTGTTCCGTGGCGCCGACTACGCCGCGTTCGACGGAGAGGTGCCCGAGCAGGCGCTGCACGGTGCCATGAACACCGCGTACGCCCACGCC
The DNA here is from genome assembly GCF_059515965.1 of Propioniciclava sp. LT432. NCBI lineage: Bacteria > Bacillati > Actinomycetota > Actinomycetes > Propionibacteriales > Propionibacteriaceae > Propioniciclava > Propioniciclava sp. LT432. Next base: position 89,339 of record NZ_JCAKNE010000010.1, read on the forward strand.
ACGGCCCCGCTGCGCCGGCTCGTCGACCGCTATGTCGGCGAGGCCTGCGTGGCGTTGTGCGCCGGCGAGGACGTGCCGGCGTGGGTCCGCGGCCACCTGCAGGCCCTGCCCCAGGCCATGGGACGGGCGACGCAGAAGGCGAACAAGTACGAGCGCGGGATCCTCAACCTCGTCGAGGCCCTCGTGCTGGCCGATCGGGTGGGGGAGACCTTCATCGGGACGGTCGTGGAGTGGAACGAGAAGTACGACGACGGCGAGATCCAACTCGAGGACCCCGCCGTGGCGGCCCCCCTCGAGGGCGGGCGTCCGGCCCTGGGTGACGAGGTCTCAGCCACGCTCGTCCAAGCTGACGTCCACAGCGGCGAGGTCGAGTTCCGGCTCGCGTGAGCGGTACGCTTGTCACTTGGACGAGTCGGCCGGGTGATCGCTGCGGGGAACCGCAGAGGAAAGTCCGGACTCCTCAGAGCAGGGTGGTGGGTAACGCCCACCCGGGGTGACCCGCGGGACAGTGCCACAGAGAACAGACCGCCCCGCAAGGGGTAAGGGTGAAACGGCGAGGTAAGAGCTCACCGCGTCCCTGGTGACAGGGACGGCACGGCAAACCCCACCCGGAGCAAGACCAAGAAGGGCTTCGGCCCGCGGAGGCTGTTTGAGCGTTGCTCGCGCGAGGCCTCCGGGTAGGTTGCACGGCACGGTCGGAAGGTCGTGTCGGAGGCGGTTGGCGACAACCGTCACAGATGGATGATCACCCGTTCCTCGGAACGACAGAATCCGGCTTACAGGCCGGCTCGTCCCCATCCAGCCCGGTCGCGACGGGGGCCATGCCGCCCGCGCGGTGAGTCAGAAGCCCGCGAGCTGCCGCAGCAGGGCCGAGGCGTCCTCATCGGTGCGGACCGCGGAGTTGTTCAGCGCCACGATCTCGCACACACCCCGGCCGGCCGACAGCAGCCAGGCGCCGTCGGACGCGACGAGTTCCGCGGGGGTGACGAGCCGCTCGGTCAGGCCGAGCCCGTGCTCGCGCAGGCCCGCCGCGACCACCGCGATCGTCACCGAGTCGAGGATGCCCGTACCCGCCACCGGCGTGGTCACGAACTCCTCCCCGAAGCGCACGACCAGCCCCGAGCGGGGGCCCTCCAGGCAGTAGCCGTCGGACGAGGTGAACAGCACGTCGTCGACCCCGCGCCGCTTGGCCTCCCGGGCCACGGCCACGTTCACGGCGTACGAGAGCGACCTCACCCCGCCCAGCAGCCACGGGGCGTCGTCGAAGGCGTCGGCGGCACGCCCGGTGGTCAGGGTGATGACGCGCAGGGGAGGGCAGGGAATGGAGTCCGACGCGGTGAGCGTCAGGAAGGACGCCCCGGCCGCGGTCGGTTCATGCTCCTGGCCACGGGTCGCGATCAGCTTGAGGATCGCCTCGCCGGGGACGTCCCAAGCAGCCACCGCCTGGTCGATCAGGGCCCGCCAGGCCTCCAGGTCTGGCTCGGGCATGCCCATCTTCCGGTGTGAACGGGCGAAGCGGGCCAGGTGCGGCTCCAGCAGTTCGACGCGGACGCCCGCGGCGTCCGACACCACGCGGGCTGCGTCGAACACGCCGTCGCCCCGGTTGATGCCGAGGTCGTCCGCGAGCACGACAGCCGTGGACGCCTCGACGACGCCGACACCCAGGACCGCGACCACGTGGCGCATCAGACGGCGTCCGGGGCCAGGGTCAGGATCTCGGCACCGTCCTCGGTCACGACGACCGTGTGCTCCCACTGGGCGACGCGGGAGCGGTCGTTGGTCACGACGGTCCACTTGTCGTCCCACACGTGGGAGCTGGGGTCGCCGAGGGCCAGCATCGGCTCGACGGTGAAGGTCATGCCGGGTTCCATCACGTCGCGGTACACGTCGTTGTCGTAGTGCAGGATGACCAGCCCCGAGTGGAAGGCGGTGTGGACGCCGTGGCCCGTGTACTCGCGCACCACGCCGTAGTTGAACCGCTTGGCGTACATCTCGATCACGCGGCCGATCACGTTGGTCTCACGCCCGGGCTTGATCGCGCGGATGCCCCGCATCATGGCCTCGTGCGTTCGTTCCATGAGGAGGCGGGACTCCTCGTCCAGCTCGCCCACGCCGAAGGTGCCGCAGTTGTCGCCGTGGACGCCGTTCTTGAAGGCCGTCACGTCGATCTTGATGAGGTCCCCCTCCTCGAGCGGCCGGGCGTCCGGGATGCCGTGGCAGATGACCTCGTTGACCGACGTGCAGCAGGCCTTCGGAAAGTCGCGGTAGCCCAGCGTGCTGGGATAGGCGCCGTGGTCGAGCATGTACTCGTGCGCGACGGCGTCCAGCTCGTCGGTGGTGACGCCCGGAGCGATCGCGGCGGCGGCGGCGTACATCGCACCCGAGGCGATGCGCGAGCTCTCGCGCATCAGCTCGATGGTCTCGGCGGACTGCACGTGCGAGCCGGTGTAGCGCTCGGGGGAGGGCCGATCCACGTAGTGGGGACGCGGGATCGACGCCGGCACGGGGCGGCGCGCTGAGATCGGGTAAGGCTTGATGGGAGTCACGGGCCGATCATAGTGTGGGTGCATCTGAGGGCCGCGGATCGGGCCCAGTGAGGAGGCGGGCGATGACGCACGACACCGAGTGGTACTACAACCTGGTCACGGGTCAGGTCGAGCAGTACGAGGGTGGCAGGGCGGAGGACCGCCTCGGCCCGTACCGCTCCCGTGAGGAGGCGCAGCAGGCCCTGGAGCATGCCCAGCTCCGCAACGAGCAGTGGGAGAACGACCCGCGCTACCGCGACGAGGACGCCGACGACGAGGGCGAGAGCGAGGACGACTGGGGCACCTCGGCGTTCGACACCTTCAAGCCTTGAGAGGTGTAACCCGCGTGTAACACCGCGTCGACCAAGATGGGTGCATGGACAAGCAGACCGATTTCGTCCTGCGCGCGATGGAGGAGCGGGATGTCCGGTTCGTCCGGCTCTGGTTCACCGATGTGCTCGGGTTCCTGAAGTCCGTGGCGATCGCCCCGGCCGAGCTCGAGGGCGCGCTGCGTGAGGGCATCGGCTTCGACGGGTCGGCCATCCAGGGCTTCGCCCGCGTCTACGAGTCGGACATGGTGGCCCGCCCGGACCCGTCCACGTTCCAGATGCTGCCGTGGCGCGGTGCCGCGGGCGGAACGGCCCGCCTGTTCTGCGACATCGGCCTGCCGGACGGCTCGCCCAGCTTCGCCGATCCCCGCGGCGTCCTGAAGCGCGCCATGAAGAAGGCGGCCGACATGGGGTTCACCTTCTACGTGCACCCCGAGATCGAGTTCTACCTGTTCAAGCGGCCGATCGTGCCCGGGGTCGAGCCCACGCCCGTGGACACGTCCGGCTACTTCGACCACACGACCGACACCGCGGGATCCGACTTCCGCCGCACGGCGATCTCGATGCTGGAGCAGATGGGCATCTCCGTCGAGTTCAGCCACCATGAGGGCGGCCCCGGCCAGCAGGAGATCGACCTCCGGTACGCCGACGCCCTGACGATGGCCGACAACATCATGACCTTCCGGGTGGTGGTGAAGGAGGTCGCCGTCATGCAGGACCTGTTCGCCTCCTTCATGCCCAAGCCGCTGTCCGGACACCCCGGCTCGGGCATGCACAGCCACGTGTCGCTCTTCGAGGGCGACACCAACGCGTTCTATGACGCCTCGGGTGAGTACAACCTGTCGCGGACGGGCCGCCAGTTCGTGGCCGGGCTACTGCACCACGCGGCGGAGATCAGCGCGGTGCTGAATCCGTGGGTGAACTCCTACAAGCGCCTCGCGTCCGGGGGAGAGGCACCCGCCTACATCACCTGGGGCCAGAACAACCGCTCCGCGATGGTCCGCATCCCCATGTTCAAGCCGACGAAGGCGAGTTCGGCGCGCATCGAGATCCGCTCCCTGGACAGTTCGGTGAACCCCTACCTCGCCTACGCCCTCATCCTCAGCGCGGGGCTGTCCGGCATCGAGAACGGCATGGAGTTGCCCGATCCCGCCGAGGACGACGTGTGGTCGTTGACCGACAGGCAACGGGAGGCGCTCGGCATCAAGCCGCTCCCGACCAGCTTGGAGGCCGCCGTCCGCGCGATGGAGACCAGCCAACTCGTCGCCGAGACGCTCGGGGAGCACGTGTTCGACTTCGTCCTGCGCAACAAGCGGGCCGAGTGGGCCGAGTACAGCAGGCAGGTCACGCCGTTGGAGCTCAGCAAGCAACTGCTCGCCCTGTGAACCCCCTGTCCACCGGCCTTTGGGACGGGACGGGCTCGCCCCGGCCGGTGTGTCAGGGTGGTCCTCATCGTGAACACGCTCTTCGCTCCGTACCAGCCTGATGCGCACGGCATCCCGCTGCCCAACGTCGGCATCCGGGAGGCGTGTCGTGCCGACATCGCCCTGACCGCGGCCCTGGCGGCGCAGCGCGAGGGCGGGCTCCTGGGCAGCTGGGCGGCGATCCACGCACGGCTGTTCGACGACGACAACCGGACGCTCCTGATCGCCGAGCACGAGGACCAGGTCATCGCCTACGCGTGGCTGGCCCACCTGACGCCCACCGCCGACGGCGGCCGCAACGCACCGGACGGCTGGTACCTCAGCGGCGTCGTGGTGAAGCCCGAGTTCCGTCGCCGCGGCATCGGACGCCTCCTCACCCAGGCCCGCGTGGACTGGGTGCTGGAGCGCGCATCGTCCGTCTTCTACGTCGTCAGTGCCTCCAACCTGGCGTCGCGCACGCTGCACGCCGAGCTGGGGTTCCGGGAGGTCACGACGGACTTCTCCCTCCCGGGAGTGGTGTTCGCCAACGCCGACGGCATCCTGTGCCGGCTGGACGCCCGTCCGGACGCCCAGGTCATCGACCTGGCGAGCCGTCGGCGCTGACCTTTCCCGTCGTACCGACGGGGTCATCGCCCCAGGGTCGGGATCACCAGCCCCAGCTGGTGCGAGAGGTCGGCATGGATCCCGCTCGCGGAGACCCGATGGTCCGAGACGGCCTCGCCCCAGGCCAGGCGACCCGAGGCGAGCGCGAGCCACGTCACGGCGTCCGTCTCGACGACGTTCGGAGGGGTCCCCCGCGTGTGCGCCGAGGACTGTCCCGGCACTCCGACCTGCACCGCGGCGAACGGCGGGACGCGCACCTCGACGAGCTTGCCGGGCGTCAGGTGGGCCAGCCAGGCGAGGCTGGCACGCACAGCCGCGGCGATGTCAGGGCGAGGTACGTCCTCACCGGCCGACACCCTGCCGGCCGTGCGGCGGGCGGCGGCCAACACCGCGGCGTCGGGGAGGCGGCTCATCGTGCCGGTGTGGGTGTGGGAGCCGGCTCCCGCGGTTGCTGGTACTGCTCGATGCCGCCGGGGACCGGCAGTCGCCTGTCCGCGAGCACGACGATCTGCCCCTCGCTGAGGCCACTGACGATCTCGACCTTGCCGCCGCCGGTGCGCCCCGTGACGACCGTGACGGTCCGTGCGGTCTGGTCGCGCACCGCGTCCACCACCTCCAGCGTCGCGGTGGTGTCGGTGATCTTCGTGAGTGCGGACGCCGGCACGGTCAGGACGTCACTCGCCTGCGCCAGCGTGAGGGTGACCTCCGCCCATGACCCCGGGCGCAGCGTCTGGCCGGGATCCTCGGAGATCACCTCGGTGCCGTACGTCGGGTCGCCCGACCCGGTCGGCAGCACGCTCACGCCGGTGACCTGGCCGTCCAGCGTGGCCGGGGCCGCCAACTGCCCGACGCGGCCGCGGACGCCGGGGGACACCAGTGCTCGGTCCGACAGCGGCACCTGGACGGTGACGCGTGCCGCACCCTCACCCACCACCACGGCCGAACGCCCGCGGGATCCTTCGCCCACAGCGAAGTCGATCCTGCCGATGACACCAGAGACGGGACTGGTCAGGGTGGCGGACGCGAGGTCGGCCTGGGCCCCATCGAGCTGCTGGCGCGCCTGCAGCAGTCGCGCCCGGTCGTTGGCGATCGTGGCGTCGGTGACGGTCCCGCCGAAGGAGGCCGCCATCTGTGCGGCCAGCTGGGCCTGCGCCTCCCGCATGGCCTGTTCCGCGGCCGCCCGCGCCGCGGATTCTGCCTGCGCCTGCGCGGATGCCATGGCCTGCTGCAACTCGGCCTGGGCCTGGGCCAGGGCGGCCTGGGCCTGCTGGGTCTGGATCGCGAAGCCCTGGACGGCCTCGCCGATCGCCTGCCCGGCCTCACCCTCGGCCTGCGCGAGTCCGACCATGGCGTCCGAGCACGACTGGACCTGGCCGGCCATCCCGATGAGCCGTTCGACCTGTTCGCGCAGCTGGCGTGACATCTCCGGCAGCGTCCCCGACGGCGTCGGCGTTGCGGTCGGAGTCGGCTCGGCGGACGCCGAGGGCGTCGGGCTGGGCGTCGGGGTCGCGGACGGCTCCGGGGTCGGCTCGGCTGTCGGGGTGGGCGTGACGGCCGGTGCCACGGTGGGGTGTGCCGTGGGGTGTGCTGTCGGGAGGAAGGAGGGGAGCGCTGTGGGGTGTGCGGTCGGGAGGACCGTGGGGTGTGCGGTCGGGAGGACCGTGGGGTGTGCCGTGGGGAGCGTGGTCGGGAGGGCCGTCGGGAGGGCCGTGGGCAGCGACTCCTGCAGCTCCCGGACCCGCTGGAGTGCCTGGAACACGGGGGTGCACTGCTGTTGCTGGACCACCACGGCCGCCTGCAGGCCGGACAGTGCGGTGTTCATGCGGGTCAGGTAGGTCGGGGTCGACCCACCGGCCAGGCCGCCGATAGCGCCTGAGGGAGGTGTCCCGGTCGAGCCGCCGGACGGCGTGCCCCCACCCGCGCCAGAGGTGGGCAGCCCGCCACCGGGCAGGCCCGCACCGGTCGTTCCCGTCGCGGGCAGTCCGGCGGCCGGGGTGCCGGCCCCCGCGTCCTGGGCGGCGAGGTCGGCGTCCAACTGGGCCTCGGCCTGGGCGACCTGTGCCTGGGCCTGCAGGACGGCCAACCGCAGGGGAGCGGGGTCGATGGTCACGAGTTGCTGACCGGCGGTGACCCGGTCGCCGAGGCGGACGTGCACCGAGGTCACGAGGCCGTCGCTGCGGTAGCTCACCTCGGCCTGGCCGTCGCGCTCGACGGGACCGACGAGCGAGAGGGTCTGGGTGATCGTGCCGCGGGTCGCCGGTGCCGTCACGTACGCGGCATCGGCGGGGCGCGGCCAGGCGGCCCAGGCGACGAGGCCGATGACGAGCGCGGCGACCACCGCTCCCAGGAGGTAACCCGTGCGCTTCATCATTCGCTCCTCAGGGCGTCGATCGGGGGCAGGTTCGCCGCGCGAGCAGCCGGGTAGGTACCGGCGATCAGTCCGATCCCCAGCGACACCGCCAGCGCGAGCAGCGTCGCAGGGAGGGAGACGGTGACCTGCAGGTCCAGCACCGGGGTCAGGATGGCCGCACCGAGCACGCCCAGCGCCACCCCCAGCGCCCCGCCGAGCAGGCCGAGGATGCCGGCCTCCACCAGGAACTGCCTCCGGATCAGCTTCGGCGTCGCGCCCAGGGCCTTGCGCAGGCCGATCTCACGGACGCGTTCGGTCACCGACACCAGCATGATGTTCATGACGCCGATGCCGCCGACCACGAGCGAGATGCCGGCGAGTCCGGCCAGCAGCGTGGTGAGGACCGCGGTCATCGAGTCCATGGCGCTGAGCAGGGCCTGGAAGGTGAGGATGGAGAAGTCCTTGTCGGCGGCCGTCGTGGCGTGGTTGACCGTCAGGGCCCGGGTGATCTGCTGGTGCGCCGACGAGATGGACGCGTCGTCGCGCGCCGTCACGTAGATGGCCTGGAGGGTCCGGGCGGAGGACGGCGGGACGAGGCGCTGGGCGACCGTCGTGATCGGCAGGATGACGGTGTCGTCGTCATTGGTCATCGAACTCGAGCCGACCGGCTCCAGCACCCCGACGACCAGGAAGGTCTGCCCGCTGATCACGACCTCCTGGCCGACGGCGGCGGTGCCGGCGAAGAGGTTCCCTGCCGTGGTGGGCCCCAGGACGGCCACCTGCGCGGCCGAGGCCTGCTCCACCTCGGTGAAGAAGCGTCCGTCCACCAACTTGCGCGCCCGGACCTCCTGCCAGTCGACCGTGGTCCCGCTGGCCTGAGTCGTCCTGCTCTCGGTGCCGCGCTGGAGGCTGACGCGCGTTCCCATGACGGGCGCGACGCCGGCCACGTCGGGGGCGACCGTGGGGTCGGCGATGGTGGCCGCGTCGTCGAGGGTCAGGCTCATCACGCCGCTCGTGGGTTGCGACCTCGTGGTCGACCCGGGCATGACGATCAGGAGGTTGCTGCCGAGCTTGTTGATCTCGGCCGTGATCTGGTGTCGTGCGCCCTCGCCGAGGCCGACCGTCAACATCACCGCCGCGATGCCGATCAGGATGCCGAGCATGGTCAGCAGCGACCGCATGCGCCGACCGAGCAGCGCCTCGACCGCGGTCCGGAGGGTGTCCGCCCAGCTCATGACGTCACCCCCGCCGCCTCCGACAGCAGGCCGTCGGTGATGCGGACGACGCGGCGTGCCTCCCTGGCGACGTCGGCCTCGTGGGTGATGAGGACGATGGTGCGTCCCGCGTCGTGCAGTTCGTGGAACAGGGTCAGCACGTCGCGGGTGGACACCGAGTCGAGGTTGCCGGTCGGTTCGTCCGCCAGGATCAGCGCAGGATCGGTGACCAGGGCGCGCGCCACGGACACCCGCTGCTGCTGGCCGCCCGACAGCTCGCCGGGGCGGTGGTCGACGCGGTCGGCCAGGCCGACTCGGCCGAGGGCGTCCAGCGCGCGCTCGCGGCGCTCGACGCGCCCGACCCCGGCGTACACCAGGGGGAGTTCGACGTTGCGGAGGGCGGTCATGGAGGCCAGCAGGTTGAACTGCTGGAACACGAACCCGATGCGGCGGTTGCGGACTTCGGCGAGTTCGGCCTCGGTCATGCGACTGACGTCGACGCCGTCCAGCTCGTAGACGCCCTGCGTGGGCACGTCCAGACAGCCCAGGATGTGCATGAGCGTGGACTTGCCCGACCCCGAGGGGCCCATGATGGCGACGAAGTCGCCGTGGTCGACGGTCAGGTCGACGCCCCGGAGGGCCTCGACCTGGACCGCGCCCGTGTCATACGTCTTGCGGACCCCGGACATCCGCAGCAGGGCGCTCATGGCGACGGAGTGGGATCCGGGGACACGAACGATCCGCCCGGGCCGAACCGGGGGCGCGCTGGCGGGGTGACCACCACACTGCGCCGCGCGACCACCTCGTCGCCCTCGGACAGCCCGGCGGTCACCTCGATGCGTTCTCCGAAGCGCCGCCCCGTGGTCACCTCGACCACCTCGACGCCCGACGTGACCGGACGCCGGACCGTGGGCTTGCCGTTGGTGATCCAGATCGCCTCGGCGGGAATCGTGAGGACCTGGTCGACCGTCCCGGTCGTGACCACGGCGTCCGCGTTGGCGCCCGAGAAGAGCGTGGCCGACGTCTCGGTGACCTTGAGCGTCACGGGGAACATGGCCGCCTGCCCGGACGCCGCGCTGGCCACGATGCCCACGGTGTCGACGATCGCGGCGACGTGTTGGGAGGTGCCGGTGGGGGTGACGATGGCCGGCTGGCCCGCCTGCAGGGAGGGGAGGTCCGCGGTGCCGACCTCGGCCTCGAGCTTCCAGGAATCGGGGACGACCACGACGATGTTGGCGCCGGACGCCGCGCTCGAACCGGTCTGGGTCGTGCCGCCGGCGAGCCCCGACAGGCCGGACAACCCCGAGCCCCCCGACAGCCCGGACAGGGACCCCGTGGCCGGCAGGGTGCCCGACCCGGTGACCTGGTCCCCGACCTCGATGTTGATCGCGGCGACCACACCGGCGAGCGGGGAGTCCAGCGTGGCGTCTGCCAGGCGGTCCCGCGCCTGGGCGACCCCCGCGTCCGCCGATTCGACCTGCGCGCGCGCAGCCGCGACCTGGGCCGAGGTGGCCTGGGTGGCGCTGCGCACCGTCTGGAGCTGGGCCCGTGCTGCGGTCGCCTGGGCCTCGGCGAGCGCGAGCGCGTTGCGGAGGTCACGCTCCTCGACGGTGGCCAGCGTCTGGCCGACGGCGACACGGTCGCCGACCTTCACGTCGATCGTCCGCACCGTCCCGGGAACCGCGAACGACACGTTCGCCTGCTGCTGCGGGGCGAGCACCCCCGCGAGTGAGACCGTCGTGGTCTCGTCGGTGCGCGTCGCGCGCACGACCTCGGTACTGGCCTGGGGCGCCGGCCGGAACGCGTTCCACAGGACCAGGGCGGCGACGACGGCGATCGCGAGCAGGGCGACGGCCGCGACGAGCACGACACGGCGGCGCGACCAGGGCCTGCGTGCACGCGGCTGGTTCATCGAAGCACTCCTGTTGTGGTGGGACGTCGCCAGCGTATCTTGCGACGCCAACAAGCCGGTCCCGTGGGCGCCCCGGGACCGCTAGCATCGACGAGCATGGACCGCATGTCGACCGCTGCCGGCCGACTGGCCGGACGCGGGTTCGGGGATCCGCGCCACGCGGTGGGTGTCATCGAGTCCTGGCTCGAGGCCTTCCAGGACGAGGCGACGATCAGCCTCCTGGTGGACGAGATCCTCGCCAGCGCCGATCCGGACCTGGCCATGACCGGCTTCGCACGGCTCGCGCACGCGCCCGACGTGTTCCGCTCCGTCACGGCTGATCCGGCTCGCGTCAGGCGCGTCGCCCGCGTCCTGGGGGCGTCCGTCGCGCTCAACCACCACGTGGGCGTCCACCCGGACGCGTTGCACGTCCTCCACGACGAACCCCAGCCGCGGGACGCGGCGGCGCTGCGCGCCGACCTGCTCGTGGCCGTGGGAGCGCCACCCGACGCTGCGGCCCCCGTCGCCCTGCCGGGCACGTCGGACGCGTTGCGCCTGGCGTACCGGACCGCCGTGCTCCGCATCGCGGCCCGTGACCTCACGGCGCCCGACCCCTTCGCCCTGGTCCCCGACATCGGGCGCGAGCTCGCCGACCTCGCCGACGCCGTCATCGAGGCCGCCCTCGCCCTGGCCCGAGCCGAGGTGGCGGGTCACCAGGACGTCCGGCTCGCGGTGCTGGCCATGGGCAAGTGTGGGGCGCGGGAGCTCAACTACGTCTCCGACGTGGACGTCCTCTACGTGGCCGAACCCGCGCGGGATGCCGCGGGGCAGCCCCGGTGCTCGCCCACCGAGGCCATCGCGATCGCGACGAAGCTGGCGGCGAGCATCGCGCGCACCTGTTCGGCGCACACCGCGGCCGGCACGATCTGGTCGGTCGACGCCAACCTGCGCCCGGAGGGCAAGGCCGGTCAGCTCGTCCGCTCGCTGGCGTCCATGGGCACCTACTACGACAAGTGGGCGAAGAACTGGGAGTTCCAGGCCCTGCTCAAGGCGCGTCCGATGGCCGGGGATCGTGCGTTGGGGCTGGAGTTCGTCGACGTCGTGGCACCCAAGGTCTGGTCGGTGGCCGACGACGACAAGTTCGTCGGCGAGACGCGCGCCATGCGCAAGCGGGTCATCGCGCTCATCCCGGGCCGGGACGCCGACCACGAGATCAAGCTCGGTGCCGGCGGACTGCGGGACACCGAGTTCAGCGTCCAGTTGCTCCAACTCGTGCACGGGCGCTCCGACGACCGCCTGCGGCTGCGCGGCACGTTCGAGGCACTGGACGCCCTCGTCGCGGCCGGGTACGTGGGTCGTGAGGACGGCCGGGGACTCGACGAGGCCTACCGGTTGCAGCGCGTGCTGGAGCACCGGATCCAGCTGTACCAACTTCGACGCACGCACCTGATGCCGACGGACGAGATCAGCCTGCGCCGGCTGGCCCGCAGCGTGGGCCTCCCCGACGCCGACGCCCTGACCAACGCGTGGCGGGCGTCCACCCGGCGCGTCCAGCGCCTGCACCAGCGCATCTTCTACTCCCCGCTGCTGGAGGCGGTGGCGCGGATCCCGTCCGAGGCCGTCCGGCTCACCTCGGAGGCCGCTGAGACCCGCCTGCGGGCCCTCGGCTTCAACGACACCAAGGCGGCGCTCCGCCACATCGAGGCGCTCTCGACCGGCATGTCGCGGAAGGCCGAGATCCAGCGGCAGCTCCTGCCGGCCATGCTCGGCTGGTTCGCGGACGGCCCCAACCCCGACAACGGGTTGCTCGCCTTCCGGCAGGTGTCCGAAGCGCTCGGTTCGTCGTCCTGGTACCTCCGCGCGCTGCGGGACGAGGGCGCCATGGCGGAGAACCTCGCCCGCGTACTCTCGGCCAGCCGGTTCGCCGTCGACCTCCTGGTGCGCGCGCCCCAGACCACCCAATTGCTCGCCGAGGGCGACGGGCTGGTCCGCGCCAGGGAGGACATGCTCCGCGAGATGGCCGTGAGTGCCGGCCGCTACGACGAGCCGCGGGCCGCCATCGAGGCGATCCGGGCGGTCCGCCGCAAGGAACTGTTGCGCATCGCCATGGCCGACCTGCTCGGTCGCATGGACGTCGTGGCCGTCGGCGACGGGCTGTCCGACGTGATGTCGGCCAGCATCGATGCCGCCCTCGACGTGGCCCGCCGGGACGTCCCGGGAGCACCGGAGCTCGCGATCATCGCCCTCGGACGGTGGGGTGGCCGTGAACTCTCGTACTCGTCGGACGCCGACGGGATGGTCGTGGTCGCCGACGGGGACGCCGAGGCCGTCGGCCTCGCCACGAAGGTCGTGACACGCCTGCGGGAGCTGATGCGGCAGCCCGGCGTGGACGCCTTCGAGCTCGACCTCGACCTGCGGCCCGAGGGCAAGAACGGGCCCCTGGTGCGCACGCTCGGCTCGTACGCCGCCTACTACGAGAAGTGGTCCAGCACGTGGGAGGCCCAGGCCCTCGTCCGAGCGGGCCACGGCGCGGGAGACGCCGCGCTGGCGTCCGCGCTGTTGGCGCTCCTGGCCCCGTTCCGGTACCCCGAGGGGGGCCTCTCCCCGCGACAGGTCAACGAGATCCGCAGGCTCAAGGCCCGCATGGAGAACGAGCGACTACCCCGGGGGCTCGACCCGCGCCGTCACGTGAAGCTGGGGCCCGGCGGCCTGGCGGACGTGGAGTGGACCGTCCAGCTCCTGCAACTCCAGCACGGCCACGAGGACACCGCGCTCCGGACGCCCCGCACGTTGGCCGCGCTGCAGGCCGAGGTGGACGGGGGCCTCCTCTCCCGCGCCGACGCCCAAGCCCTCCGCGAGGCCTGGATGATGGCCACCCGCATCCGCAACGCCACCATGCTGTTGCGGGCGCGCGCCTCGGACGCGATCCCCACCGATGCCCGCGAACGCGGGGCGGTGGCCGAACTGCTCGGCTACGACAAGGGGGAGGCGTCCCTCTTCATCGACGACTGGTCCCGGCGCGCACGGTTGGCCCGCGAGGTGATGGACCGGGTGTTCTGGGGGTTGCACTGACGTGCCGTTGCCATGACAAGGGGACTTGCGCCCGACGGCACTCATGTGGAGCGGTCGCACTAGGCTGACGGGGTGAGCAAGGTTCCGACCACGACACCCATGCGCCTCACCGGATGGGGGCGCACCGCCCCCACGACCGCCGAGGTGCTCCGCACCCCCGATGTCGATGTCATCGCCGCCGCCGTGGCACGTGAGGCCGAGCGCCGGGCGTCCGACCGGGGCCGCGGGGTCCTGGCCCGCGGGCTGGGCCGGAGCTATGGCGACGTCGCCCAGAACGGCGGCGGCCTCGTCGTCGACATGACTGCGCTGGACCGCGTCCTGGAGATCGACCCCGACAACGCGAGGGTCACGGTCGAGGCCGGCATCAGCCTCGATGCCCTCATGAGGGCCGCGCTGCCGTACGGCCTGTGGGTCCCGGTGCTGCCGGGCACCCGGCAGGTGACGGTCGGCGGGGCGATCGGCAACGACGTGCACGGCAAGAACCACCACTCCGCGGGCAGCTTCGGTGACCACGTCACGTCGATGGACCTGCTGGTCGCCGACGGCCGCGTGCTCACCCTCACCCCCGAGGGCAGCCCGGACGATCCGGACGCGTCGCTGTTCTGGGCGACCGTCGGCGGCATCGGCCTCACGGGCATCGTCCTGCGCGCCACCTTGGCGATGGAGCGCACCGAGACGGCATGGTTCCTCGCCGACGGGGTCGTGACGCACACGCTCGAGGAGACGATCGCGGTCCACTCCGACGGCTCGGAGGCGCGCTACGACTATTCCAGTGCCTGGTTCGACGCGATCTCCGCCCCGCCGAAGCTCGGCCGCGCCGCCATCTCCCGCGGCTCGCTCGCCACGCTCGCGGAGCTGCGGGAGTACGCGCCCAAGCTCGCCGACAAGCCGCTGGAGTTCAGCGGCAAGACGTTCGTCACCTTGCCGGACGTGTTCCCCAACGGGCTGGCCAACAAGCTCACCTTTGGCACGCTCGGCCAGGTCTGGTACGCCAAGTCGGGCACCTACACCAACAAGATCCAGAGCCTGACCGGCTTCTACCATCCGCTGGACATGTTCGGTGAGTGGAACCGTGCCTACGGCAGCCACGGGTTCCTGCAGTACCAGTTCGTGGTGCCCCCGGCCGCCGTGGAGGAGTTCCAGAAGATCATCCACAGCATCCAGGCGTCGGGGCACTACTCGTTCCTCAACGTGTTCAAGTTGTTCGGCGAGGGCAACCGCGCGCCGCTGTCCTATCCGATGGCCGGCTGGAACGTCTGCGTCGACTTCCCGATCAAGGACGGCCTGTCCGACTTCCTGCGAGGCCTGGACGCCCGGGTCCTCGAGTTCGGCGGACGCCTCTACACCTCGAAGGACTCGCGCACGGACGCCGCCACCTTCCACGCGATGTACCCCCGCATCGACGAGTGGATCGCCACCCGGCGGTCCATCGACCCCACGGAGGTCTTCGCCTCCGACATGGCCCGACGACTGGAGCTGATGTGATCGACGCCACCGGCAACCCCCAGACCATCCTGCTGCTGGGCGGCACCTCCGAGATCGGACTCGCGATCGTGGGGGAGTACCTCAAGCACGCGCCGGCGCGGGTCGTCCTCGGCGTCCAGCCCGGTGACGACCGCACGGACGCCACGGTGTCGGCCCTCACGCACCAAGGTGCCCGGGCTGTCGAGGTGCTCGACTTCGACGCGACCGACTTCGAGGCGCACCCGGGCCTCATCGACCGCGCGTGGGCCGGTGGTGACGTGGATGTGGCGATCGTCGCCTTCGGCGTCCTCGGCGACAACGAGGAGCTGTGGACGGACCAGCGCAAGGCCGTCCTGGCCGCGCAGGTGAACTACACCGGCGCGGTGAGCGTGGGCGTCCTGCTGGGGCAGCGGATGAAGGCCCAGGGCTTCGGCCAGATCATCGCGATGAGCTCCGCCGCGGGCCTGAAGGTGCGCCGCTCGAACTTCGTCTACGGCTCCACCAAGGCCGGCCTCGACGGGTTCTACACGAACCTCGGCGACGCGCTGGCCCCCTCCGGCGTGAGGGTCCTCGTGGTCCGGCCCGGCCAGGTCCGCACGCGCATGTCCGCCCACGTGAAGGAGGCCCCTCTCACGGTCAATCCGGAGGAGGTCGCGACCATGGTGGTGGACGCCGCGCGCGCCGGCAAGCGGCTGGTCTGGACGCCCCCGGCGTTCGAAGCCGTGATGTTCGTCCTGCGACACATTCCGACGCCGATCTTCAAGCGCCTCCCCATCTGAGGCGAGGGGTCGCGCGCCAAGGGCCCACCCGAAAAGTGAAAACGCCGACCTGAACAGTTGCCGACCCCGGGGGCGGGATGGTCTGATGTTCCGCGTTCCGTCCACCTCATCAGGGGAGTACCCATGCTCGAGAAGACCCTTGGCAGCATCGCTGACATCGTCTGGGGGCCGTTCGTGCTCCTGCCCCTGCTGCTCGGAACGGGGGTCTGGCTGACCATCCGCCTGGGCGGCATCCAGTTCACGAAACTGGTCCCGGCCCTGCGGTTGGCGTTCATCGAGCGCCACGACGGGATGGAGGAGGACGGCGACGTCTCCCACTACCAGGCCCTGACCACCGCGTTGGCCGCCACGGTCGGCGTCGGAAACATCGCGGGTGTGGCCACCGCCATCACCCTCGGCGGCCCCGGTGCCGTCTTCTGGATGTGGATCTCGGCGATCTTCGGCATGGCCGCCAAGTACTCCGAGGCCTTCATGGGCGTGCGGTTCCGCACGCTGGACGCCAAGGGTGAGGTCTCCGGCGGTCCGCAGTACTACCTCAAGCACGCGATCGGCGGGGGGGTCGGCACGTTCCTGTCGCTGTTCTTCGCGATCGCGGCCGTCATCGCGTCGTTCGGCATCGGCAACATGACGCAGGCGAACACCGTCGCGCACACCTTGAAGGACACCTTCGCCATCGACCCGATCGTCACGGCCATCTTCATCTCGGTCATGACCGGTGCGGTCCTCCTCGGCGGCATCAAGGCCATCGGCCGTGTGACCGCCGGTTTCGTGCCCGTCATGATCGTCATCTACGTCGTGGGTGCGCTGGTCGTGCTCGCCTTCAACTGGCAGGCCCTTCCGGGCGCGTTCGCCCTGATCTTCAGCGACGCCTTCACGGGCACGGCCGCCGCAGGCGGCTTCGTGGGCTCGGTGGTCGCCCAGGCGGTCCAGTACGGCATCGCGCGCGGCATCTTCTCCAACGAGTCCGGCATGGGGTCGGCCGCCATCGTGGCCGCCGCAGCCAAGACCAAGCACCCGGTGCGTCAGGGCCTGGTCTCGATGACCCAGACCTTCATCGACACGATCATCGTCGTCTCGATGACGGCGCTGGTCATCGTGTCCACCGGTGCCTGGATGGGAGACAAGAAGGGTGCGGCGCTCACCGCGGAAGGCTTCTCGATCGGCCTGCCCGGCGCCAGCGGTGGCGTCATCGTCGCGATCTCGGTGGTCTTCTTCGCTTACTCGACGATCCTGGGCTGGGCCTACTACGGCGAGCGGAACGTCGAACGCCTCGTGGGCATCAAGGGCGTCCTGCCCTACCGTCTGCTGTTCAGCGCCGTGGTGTTCGTCGGGGCCGTCAGCGAGCTGAACCTCGTCTGGACGTTCTCGGACATCGCGAACGGTCTGATGGCCATCCCGAACCTGATCGGCCTGCTCATCTGCTCGGGCCTGATCGCCCGCGAGACCAAGGCCTACCTGGCCGCCGACCCGACGCTGCAGAACGAACCGTCGGTCTCGACGCTCAACGGCATCGGAGACCTGACCGGGGGCGCGCGCGTACGCTGAGCGCGGTCCCGTGATGGCTACAGTGGCGGGCATGATTCCACCGGTCGTGCCCGCCACGTTCCTGTCCGAACACCCCGAGGCCGTCGTCGCCGACGTGCGCTGGTACCTGGACGGCCGCTCGGGTCGCGACGCCCACGCCGAGGGACACCTGCCGGGCGCCGTGTTCGTGGACCTGGATGCGGTGCTGGCGTCCCCACCCTCGCCCGAGGCGGGTCGCCATCCCCTGCCCGAGCCCCAGGTCTTCGCCGACGGCGTGGCGGGGGCGGGCATCGGGGACGACGCGGTCGTGGTGGCCTACGACGACGCCGGGGGTTCAGCGGCGGGGCGCCTGGTCTGGCTGCTGCGCATCCTCGGGGTGGACGCCGCCGTCCTGGACGGCGGCATCACGCACTGGAGCGGAGACCTGGAGACCGGGCCCGTGGCGGTCGCGCCCGCCGTCTTCACCCCGCGCGCCTGGCCGCCGGACGCGCTGGCCACCATCGACGACGCGGGGTCGGCCCCGATCGTGGTGGACGCCCGGGCACACGAGCGGTACAGCGGGGAGGCCGAGCCCGTCGACCCGCGCGCGGGTCACATCCCGGGCGCGATCAACCTTCCCTTTGCCGACAACCTCGCCGACGGGCGCTTCAAGAGCCCGCAGGCCCTGCGCGAGCGCTTCGAGGCGGCCGGGATCACGGACGCCACGGGCGTCGTCGTCTACTGCGGCTCGGGTGTCACGGCCAGCCACGACCTCATCGCCCTCGAGTACGCCGGCCTCGGCCGCGCGCAGCTCTACCCGGGCTCGTGGTCCCAGTGGTCGAACACCGAGCGTCCGATCGCCACCGGCCACGAGCCGGGCAGCAAGCCGCCCATCGACCCCGCAGGCCGCATCCACTGAAACGACGACGTCCCGGCCCAGAGCAACGGGCTGGGAACGCACCGGTCGTTCCCTTGGTTCCAGCCTTCGTGCGAGACTCCGACCATGGCATTCCGAGTCACGCTCTCCACCATGAACAGCAGCATGCCCACGGAATTCGACGACGCGGCGTCCTACCGGCTCCTCGAACACGGGGTCCTGAGGGTGGCCGATCCCTCCCGGGACCAGATCTGGACCATCTCTCCCGCTGCTTGGTCATGGATCGAACAATCCGTCAGGGACGACGAGGGCGCCACCGTCTTCAACCAGGGCTGATCTGTCTCGCGGACTTTGCTTTGCCCGAGGGTCCGGCGTCACGGCGTGGACGACGGAGTTGTCGACGGTGTACGCGTACTGCTCGCGGCAGTCCCAACGGCCACACGTTCCCGGACATGGACGTGTCCGCACGAACCGCGTTCGCGGCTCGTGCGGACTCCTCGTGGGTCAGCAGATCTGGACCCTGTCCTGACTACGGTAGGAAGGTCAGAGGTCGAAGTACATCTCGAACTCGTGGGGGTGCGGACGCAGCCGGATGGCGTCGATGTCCTCCCGCTTCATCGCGATCCAGGTCTCGATGAGGTCGGAGGTGAACACGTCGCCGGCGAGCAGGTAGTCGTGGTCGGCCTCGAGGGCGTCCAGCGCCTCCCCCAGCGAGCCGGGCACCTGCGCGATCTCCGCGTGCTCCTCGGGCGGGAGCTCGTAGAGGTCCTTGTCGATCGGCTGCGGCGGCTCGATCTTGTTCTGGATGCCGTCCAGACCGGCCAGCAGCATCGCGGCGAACGCGAGGTACGGGTTGGCCGACGGGTCGGGGCAGCGGAACTCCATGCGCTTGGCCTTGGGGGAGGGGCCGGTCAGCGGGATGCGGATGCAGGCCGAGCGGTTGCGCTGGCTGTAGACCAGGTTGACCGGTGCCTCGAAGCCCGGCACCAGGCGGTGGTAGGAGTTCGCGGTCGGGTTGGTGAACGCGAGCAGCGACGGCGCGTGGTGCAGGATGCCGCCGATGTACCACCGGGCGATGTCCGACAGGCCCGCGTACCCGGCCTCGTCGGCGAACAGGGGCTCCCCGCCCGCCCAGATCGACTGGTGCACGTGCATGCCCGAGCCGTTGTCGCCGAAGATCGGCTTCGGCATGAAGGTGGCAGTCTTGCCGGCCTCCCACGCGGTGTTCTTGATGATGTACTTGTACTTCTGAATGTTGTCGGCCGCGCGCATCAGCGTGTCGAACTTCGTGGCGATCTCGCCCTGGCCAGCGGTGCCGACCTCATGGTGGGCGCGCTCGATCGTGAGGCCCACGTCCTGCAGGTGGCGGACCATGTCGTCGCGCAGGTCACCGAAGTGGTCGACCGGGGCCACCGGGAAGTAGCCGCCCTTGTACTTGACCTTGTAGCCGCGGTTGGCGCGACCGTCCAGGTCCGTCTCCGAGCCGGACGCCCACGCGCCGGCCTCGGACTCGATGAAGTAGTAGGAGGCGTTCGACTTGGTCTCGAAGCGGACGGAGTCGAACACGTAGAACTCGGCCTCGGGGCCGAAGAAGGCGGTGTCGCCGATGCCGGTCGACTTGAGGTACTCCTCGGCCTTGCGGGCGATGTTGCGGGGGTCGCGGCTGTAGGGCTCGCGGGTGATCGGGTCGTGGACGAACCAGTTCAGGTTGAGCGTCTTGCTCTTGCGGAAGGGGTCCAGGTAGGCCGAGGTGACATCGGGCAGGAGCGCCATGTCGGACTCGTGGATCTTCTGGAACCCACGGATCGAGCTGCCGTCGAAGGAGAGGCCCTCCTCGATGATGTCCTGGGTGAGGAACTTCGCCGGGATGGTGAAGTGCTGCATCACGCCGGGCAGGTCGCAGAAGCGGACGTCGACGGTCTCGACGTCGTTCTCCTCGATGTAGGCGAGGAGCTCGTCTGCGTCTTTGAACATGGATCCTCCGAATAGGTAGGGGCTTGACGATGGAACGGTAGGCGGGTGACGTCACCGCTCGGTGTCGTCCGTGTTTCGGTGGTGTTACGCCCGCCGGTAGGGTGACGCGGGTGACCGACGTCGACACCTACCCGGGCCAGTCGTTGGGCCTGCCCGCCACCGGGCCGGGTTCCCTGGCGCGGTGGGCGAGTCGGCTGGGCGCGCTCGTCCTCGACTGGGGCGCGAGCATGATCGTGGCCATCGGGGCCTTCGGGGGCGGCGTCCTCACCGAGAGCGGCTGGAAGGCCTGGATGGTGCTGGCCACCTACTTCGTGCAGAAGTCCGTGCTCACCGCGCTCACGGGCAGCTCGTTCGGGCAACTCGTTTCGCGCATCGGCGTGACAAGGGTCGATGGCTCCCCGATCGGCCCCCTGCGCGCGATCGCGCGCGCGGCGATGGTGAGCCTCGTCGTGCCCGCCGTCGTGATCGGGCCGGACCGGCGCGGCATCAACGACCTGCTGCTGGGCACCGTGGTCGTCAATCGTCGCTGAAACCGATCACTTTTCACTTGGCGACTTGGGGTTTTTGTCGTTCCTGTCACGGTCGGATAACGAATCAACCTCTGTTCGGCGACACCTGTTGCCTCCGCATCGAGGTGGCTGTGTACGGTTCACTCACGACGCCCGACTGCCCACACCCGGGGGCAGACTGGTCCGCACGGGGGCCCTACCGCAGGAGCCTCCCGGAACCCATGGAGGAACATTGAGCAAGCGCAAGCTTCTGGCCACGGCGGGCATCGCTGTGGCGAGCGCGTTGGCGTTCTCGGCGTGCACGCCGGCGACGCAGACCGCGCCGGGCACCAGCGGTAGCACGGGCACCGCAGCCGCGAAGGGCCCGACGGCCCTCAGCGTGGCGTGGAACCAGGCCTTCTACAGCCGCAACGACGACACCGACTACGGCAACGCCACCGCGAACGCGAACATCACGTACCTGACCAACGACACGATCGGGTACTACGACGAGGGCCTGAACATCGCGCAGAACGAGACGTTCGGCAAGTACGAGAAGGTCTCCGACAGCCCGCTCAAGGTCAAGGTCACCCTGGCCGACACCGCCACGTGGTCCGACGGCACGCCCGTCACCGCCGCGGACGCCGTGCTCCTCTGGGGCGCCGTGTCGGGCAACTTCAACACCGTCGAGTCCGACAGCATCACGACTGACGAGAACACCGGCGAGGTCACCGGCGTCGCCGACGACCAGGTCTACTTCAACGCCGCGTCCCCGGGCCACGCCCTGATCAAGGACTTCCCCGAGGTCTCGGCCGACGGCAAGGAGTTCACCGTCACGTTCTCCGAGCCGTTCGTTGACTGGGAGATCCTGGCCATGGAACCCGTCGGCGTCCCGGCTCACGTCGTCGCCAAGCGCGCGCTGCAGTCGGCCGATCCGGCAGCCGGCCAGAAGGCCATCGTCGACGCGTTCAAGAACAACGACCGTGCCGCCCTGGCCAAGGTCGCCAAGGTCTGGAACAACGACTTCAACTTCAAGTCGATGCCGTCCGACAAGGAACTCGTCGTCGGCTCCGGCCCGTACGTCATCACCGACCTCGTCGAGGAGCAGTACCTCACCGTCGAGAAGAACCCGAACTACAAGGGCATGCGCGCGCCGAAGATCGACAAGATCACGGTCCGCATCATCCCCGATGCCCAGGCGTCGGTCCAGGCCCTGCAGAACGGTGAGGTCGCCGTGACTCAGCCGCAGTCCACCGCCGACATCCTGCAGCAGCTCCAGGCCCTGCCGAACGTCGAGGTCCTGACCCAGTCCGGTGGCACCTACGAGCACGTCGACCTGGTCTTCAACAACGGCGGTCCGTTCGACCCGGCGAGCTACGGCGGCGACGCCGAGAAGGCCAAGAAGGTGCGTCAGGCCTTCCTGCAGACCATCCCCCGCCAGCGGATCATCGACAACATCATCAAGCCGCTGAACCCTGAGGCCGAGATCCGGAACACCTTCAACGTGGTCCCCGGCTCGCCTGAGTACGAGGCCACCGCGGAGGCCAACGGCATGGAGGCCACCTACGGCGGCGGCTCCAACGTCGACAAGGCCAAGGCGCTCCTGGCCGAGGCGGGCGTCCCCAGCCCGACCGTCCGCCTGCTGTTCGCCCAGAACAACACGCGTCGTCAGCAGGAGTTCCAGCTCATCAAGGAGACGGCCGAGGCGGCCGGCTTCAAGGTCGTCGACGCCTCCAGCAAGGACTGGGGCCAGCTCCTGTCCAACAAGGACGTCTACGATGCGTCGCTGTTCGGCTGGCAGTCCACCTCGGTGGGCGTGTCGCAGGTCCCGCCGAACTTCCTGTCCGGTGACGCCGGTCAGAACAACTACGGTGGCTTCTCCAACGCCGAGGTCGACAAGCTCCTCAACGAGCTGAACGTCACCACCGACAAGGAGCGCCAGAACGAGATCATCCGGGAGGTCGAGAAGATCCTGGTCGACGAGGCCTTCGGTATCACGATCTTCCAGTTCCCGGAGATTACCGGCATCGACACGACCAAGGTGAAGGGCGTCTCGTCCATCCCGCTGTCGCCGACCTTCTTCTGGAGCTTCTGGGAGTGGGAGACAGTGGCCTGATCCTCATGGTCACGTACCGCTAAGTGTCAACACTGTGGGGCGCCAGGCAGGCCTGGCGCCCCACACGCGGGTTCGCCCGGATATCGTCGCCCGGATGCACTCGACCACCCGTCCACCGCATGCCCCCGACTGGGAGTAGTTCATGGCACGTTTCATCGCTCGCAGGCTTGCGCTCGCCCTCGGCACCCTGTTGATCCTGTCGTTCCTCATGTACGGATTGCTCGAGTTCTCGCTCGATCCGTTGATGGACCTGCGGGAGAACCCGGCCCCGAACCGGGACGACCTGATCGCGATCAGGGTCCGCCTGCTGAACCTCGACGTGCCGTGGTACCAGCGCTACTTCCTGTGGCTGGGGGACTTTCTCCAAGGTGACTTCGGCATCGCCTGGCGCACCATGCAACCGGTCAACAACCTCATCGGGGGCGCCATGGCCACCTCGGTGCAGCTCGTCCTGGCCTCCACGATCATCTCGATCCTGCTGGGTGTGACGATCGGTATCGTCTCCGCGCTGCGCCAGTACACCTCGTTCGACTACGTGATCACCTTCATCTCGTTCCTGCTGTACTCGCTGCCGATCTTCTGGGTCGCCGTCCTGTTGAAGCAGTTCCTCGCCATCGGTGCGAACGACTACCTCCAGGACCCCACGATCAACTGGCCCCTCGTCATCGCCCTGAGCGTCGTCTCGGGGCTGTTCTGGGCCGGGGCGCTGGGGGGCCGCCGGGACAAGAAGCTCAAGGTGTTCGCCGGGGCCACCGTCGTGACCTTCGCCGTGCTGGTCCTGACGCTGCTCACCGGGTGGGTCGAGAACCCGAGCATCGGCATCATCGGCATCGCGGTGCTCTCCCTGGTCTTCGCCGCCAGCATCACCGCGATCTTCGCGGGCATGAACAACAAGCGCGCCCTGTACTCCGCCCTCACCACCGCCGTCGTCGGCTCGATCACCTGGTGGCCCCTGCAGTGGTTGTTCCACTACTGGGAGATGAGCTGGGGCTGGATGCTCGGCCTGCTCGCCGTCGCACTGGCGGTGGGAGCGCTCATCGGCTGGCTGTTCGGCGGCCCCGACCGCAACATCTCCATCCGGGGCGGGATGCTCACGGCGCTGTTCACCAGCGTCCTCATCTTCGTCGACCGCGTGCTCCAGACGTGGGGCCCCTACACCGCGGCGCCGCAGATCCGGGGCCGTCCGCTGGCCACCATCGGTGCCGCGACGCCGGGGCTCAACGCCGACTTCTGGATGGCGCAACTCGACAAGGCGACCCACCTGTTGCTGCCCACGGTGGCGCTGGTGATGATCTCGTTCGCCACCTACGTCCGTTACCAGCGGGGCGCGATGCTCGAGGTGCTGAACCAGGACTACATCCGCACCGCGCGGGCCAAGGGCCTGTCCGAACGCGTCGTCATCGTGCGCCACGCCCTGCGCAACGCCCTGATGCCGTTGGCCTCGATCGTGCCCGTCGACTTCATCGGGCTCATCGGTGGCGCCGTCATCACCGAGACCATCTTCGGTTGGGCCGGCATGGGACGCCTCTTCCTCACGTCCCTCGGCGGGCAGGAGGTGGACCCCGTGATGTTCTACATCATGCTGACGGGCGCCCTGGCGATGATCGCCAACCTCGTCGCCGACTTCCTCTACGCCGTCATCGACCCCAGGATCCGGGTGAACGCATGAGCAACGACAACTACACCCCGAGGCACCGGGCGGACGATCCCGACCGCATCGAGGAGGCGCTTCCCGACGCGCCGCCGCACGACACGGAGATCCCGGTCGACACCAGCGACGCCGGTCACCTGGCCGTCGAGGTCGCGGAGGACGACGACGCGGCCGCCTATGGCCGCGGCGAGGGCGTCGGCGAGGGCCAGGACGTCAAGGGCCTCTCCCAGGGGCAGATCGTGTGGAGCCGGTTCGTTCGGCACCGCGGTGCCA
This sequence comes from Propioniciclava sp. LT432, assembly GCF_059515965.1. NCBI lineage: Bacteria > Bacillati > Actinomycetota > Actinomycetes > Propionibacteriales > Propionibacteriaceae > Propioniciclava > Propioniciclava sp. LT432. The sequence goes on from NZ_JCAKNE010000010.1 coordinate 113,872, forward strand.
TGTTCGGGCTGATCACCATCTTCGTGATCTTCCTGCTCTCGGTGCTCGCGATGGGCATCGGGCCGATCGACGGCCTGTGGCGCGTGCAGACGATCTCCTCGGGAGACGTCATCAACGGCGGACGGCCGACCCTGTCGGTGCCTCCCTTCGGCGGGGCGACGTCGTTCTCGATCGGAGCCAACCCCTTCGGGCAGGACTCCCTGGGCCGCGACTACTTCGCGCAGGTGCTGACCGGTGTCCAGACGTCACTCCTGGTGGCGGTCGTCCTGGGCGCCGTCGCCATCACCATCGGCGTGACGATCGGCTCCCTGGCCGGGTACTACCGGGGCAAGGTGGACATGGTCCTCATGCGCTTCACCGACCTCATCATCACGCTGCCGGTGATCGTCCTGGGTGCGGTCCTGGGCTCCCTGGTGAGCAAGCTGCCCCTCCGCCTCAACGCGGGCCCCGAGCTGGCCCAGTCGATCCGCGAGAACATGCCGGTGATCCTGGCCGTGGCGCTGGGATGCATCCTGTGGACCGGTCTGGCCCGCCTCGTCCGGTCGGAGTTCCTGACCCTGCGCGAGCGGGAGTTCGTCGACTCCGCGCGCGTGGCCGGTGCGAGCGACTGGCGCATCATCACCAAGCACATGCTGCCGAACGCTGTCGGCGTCATCGTCGTGAACGGGACGCTGCTCATGTCGGCGGCCGTGACCCTGGAGGCCGCGCTGAGCTTCGTCGGCTTCGGCATCACCGAGCCCACCATCTCGCTGGGCCGCCTCATCTCGGACAACCAGGGTGCCTTCTCGACCCGTCCGTGGCTCTTCTGGTGGCCGGGCGTCTTCATCATCCTGATCGCGCTCAGCATCAACTTCATCGGCGACGGGCTCCGCGACGCGTTCGACCCGCGCACCAAGAAGATCCCGTCCGCGCGTGCCATGGCCAAGGCTGAGAAGCAGTTGGCGGAGCACCGCGCCCAGAGCAAGGAGGAGGCGCGATGAGCCAGCCCAACCACCCCGAGAAGGCCCGGTCGGTCTTCACCGACGCAATCAAGTTGTCCCGGGACACCGGGGGCCCGGTCGCCAAGGGCGACACGATCCTCAAGGTGCAGGACCTCACCGTCCGCTTCTGGGTCGGCGACCAGTGGTTCACCGCCGTGGAGAACATGAGCTACGAGCTCAAGGCGGGCGAGGTGCTGGCCATCGTCGGCGAGTCCGGCTCCGGCAAGACCCAGTCGTCCATGAGCCTGCTGGGCCTCCTGCCCCCGACCGGTCGGGCCACGGGCTCGGCCGACCTCAAGGGCACCGAACTGGTCGGCATGTCGATCCAGGAGCTGCGCGAGATCCGCGGCAACGAGATCTCGGTGATCTTCCAGGAGCCGATGACGGCGCTGAACCCGGTCTACACCGTGGGCTTCCAGATCGTGGAGACGCTGCGCACCCACTACCTGATGAACCCGGCCGCGGCGAAGACCCGCGCGATCGAGCTCATGCGCATGGTGGAGATCCCCGACCCGGAGGACAGCTTCAACAAGTACCCGCACCAGCTGTCCGGTGGCCAGCGCCAGCGCATCATGATCGCGCAGGCGCTCGCCTGCGAGCCGAAGCTCCTCATCGCCGACGAGCCGACCACGGCCCTCGATGTTACCGTCCAGGCCGAGATCCTCAAGCTGATGCGCGAACTGCGGGAGCGCGTCAGCGCCGGCATCATCCTCATCACCCACGACATGGGCGTGGTCGCCGACATGGCCGACCGCATCATCGTGATGAAGGATGGAAAGGTGGTCGAGGCGGGCACCAGCCGCCAGATCTTCAAGGACCCGCAGCACCCCTACACCCAGCAGTTGCTGGCCTCGGTGCCGCACCTGGCCGAGCACGTGGACGACGACGACCTCGCAGACCGTCCCAACACGGTCGTCGCGAGCGAGGGGAGCCCGGTTCCGCTGGCCGCGAGCCGCAACGCTGGCAAGGAGCCGGCGCTCCTCATGGACGACGTCGCGATCGTCTACCCCAAGCAGGGCCGCCGACCCGAGTTCCGGGCCGCGGAGCACATCAACCTGCGCATCGAGCAGGGCGAGGTGGTCGGACTGGTCGGCGAGTCCGGGTCGGGCAAGACCACGATCGGACGCGCTGCGGTCGCACTGCTCCCCGTCCGCGAGGGCAAGCTCCAAGTCGCCGGGTTCGACATCACCAACAAGTCGGTCAAGGAGCTGAAGCCGTTCCGGAAGACCGTCGGCATCGTGTTCCAGGATCCGGGCAGCTCACTCAACCCACGCCTCCCCGTCGGTGAGTCGATCGGTGAGCCGCTGCTGCTGCACGAGGGCCTCACGGGGGCCGCGCTGAGCAAGAAGGTCGAGGACCTCCTCGACTCGGTGCACCTGCCGCGCGCCATGCGCAACCGCTACCCCCACGAGCTCTCCGGCGGACAACGCCAGCGCATCGGCATCGCCCGCGCGCTCGCGCTCAACCCCAAGCTGCTGATCGCGGATGAGCCGACCTCGGCCCTCGACGTGTCGGTGCAGGCGCGCGTCCTGGCGCTGTTCAAGGACCTGCAGGAGGAGTACGGCTTCGCCTGCCTGTTCATCAGCCACGACCTCGCGGTCGTGGAGCAGGTGTCCAGCCGAATCGCCGTGATGCACAACGGCCACCTGGTGGAGGTGGGGGACACGCTCGACATCGTCACCCGTCCGCAGCACCCGTACACCCAGCGCCTGTTGTCCGCCGTGCCGGTACCGGATCCCGACGAGCAGCGCCAGCGCCGCGAGCTCCGCGACGCGATCATCGAGAGGGAACATCTGGTGTCCTGAAGGCCCCGGCGTACGTCGGCGGCGCGTTCCGCCGCGGTCGCGAAAGGGCTGTTGAAATTGATCGCGTTGCGGTTGGGTCACATTCCTGAATGGGCTGCTGCACAGGGGTTATGCTCGGCGCGAGCGGCAAAGCGAGGACGCTGGCCGTATTCGCAAGGAGGGACTCATGCGTATTTCGCCACGTGGAGCCGGCATTGCTGCCGTCGCCGCTTTCGCCTTGGTTGCGACGGCCTGCAGCAGCAACGCTCCGGCACCCGGAACCACTGCCGGGGCCACCGCCAAGACCGGCGGCGCCATCATTGTTCGCGGCTGTACCCCGGAGAACCCGCTCATCGCGGGCAACACCTCCGAGGTGTGCGGCGGCAACGTCCTCGATGCCGTCACGGCCAAGCTCATCCACTACAACGTCGACAACGCCGCGCCCGAGCTAGACGTCGCCCAAAAGATCGAGACGACCGACAACAAGATGTTCACGGTCACCCTGAACAAGGGCTACAAGTTCTCCGACGGCACCGAGGTCAAGGCGAAGAACTTCGTCGACGCCTGGAACTACACGGCGTACGGCCCCAACGGGCAGCAGGGCTCGTACTTCTACGAGCCGATCAAGGGCTTCGCCGACACCCAGTGCGCCGACGCCGAATGCGCGACCAAGCCGGCAGCCGACAAGCTGACCGGCCTGACCGTGAAGGACGACTACACCTTCACGATCGAGACGTCCGAGCCCGTCTCCAACCTGCCCGTCCGCCTGGGCTACACCGCCTTCGCCCCGCAGCCCGACGCGTTCTTCAGCGATCCCAAGAGTGACTCCTTCGGCAAGCAGCCGATCGGAGCCGGCCCGTACAAGGTGACGGCCAACACCGCGACCGAGATCGTGCTCGAGAAGAACACGGACTACTCGGGCAAGAACCCGGGCAACATCGACAAGATCACCTACCGGATCTACACCGACCCGGCGGCCTCGTACACCGACCTGCTGGCGAACAACATCGACGTGGTCGACATCATCCCGGCCGACCAGCTCGCCGGTGACGCCTGGAAGGCGGCGCTGGGTGACCGCGCCAAGGTCGCCGAGACCGGCATCATCCAGTGGCTGACCTTCTCGCCGCAGGACGAGCAGTTCAAGACCAACCTGAAGCTGAAGGAGGCTCTCGGCGCCGCCATCGACCGCGAGACGATCACCAAGCAGGTCTTCAACGGCACCCGGACCCCGGCCACCGGCTGGGTCTCCCCGGTCGTCGACGGCTACAAGGCCGACCAGTGCGGCGACGCCTGCACGTTCGACGCGGCCAGAGCCAAGCAGCTCTACACGGAGTCCGGTGGTTACCAGGGCCAGCTGCAGCTCTCGGTCAACCCCGAGGGTGGCCACAAGCAGTGGGCCGACGCCGTCTGCAACGGGTGGAAGAACACCCTCGGCCTCGACTGCGCCGTCAACGTGACTCCCGACTTCAGGACGCTGCGCAGCCAGATCAAGGCCGGCGAGCTCAAGGGCATCTTCCGCGGCGGCTGGCAGATGGACTACCCGTCGATCGAGAACTTCCTCACCCCGATCTACATGAAGGGTGCCGCCTCGAACGACGCGAAGTACGACAACCCCGCGTTCAACGACAAGCTGGCCGAGGCTGCGGCCGCCACAGACGCGGCGGCGTCCAACAAGGCCTACCAGGAGGCTGAGGCCATGCTGGCGGAGACCTACCCGACGATGCCGCTGTGGTACTCCGCGACGCCGTACAGCTACTCGACGAAGGTCACCGACGTCAAGCTCAACGCGTTCGGTGCGATCGCCATGTCGGAGATCAAGCTCAAGTAACCCAACTCCCCTGGGCCGGTGGGGTAGAGCGCCCCACCGGCCCAGTCCTTTGGCCGAGAGAGCCTTCATTGATCAAGTACATCCTCCGTCGCCTGCTGCAGATGATCCCCGTGATCCTCGGCGCGACCTTCCTCCTCTACATCTTGGTGTTCGCGCTGCCCGGCGAACCGTGGCAGGGTCGCTGTGGTGACCGCGAATGCCCGCCCGCCTACGTGGAGGCCTTCAAGCGGGAGTACAACCTCGACGAGCCGCTGCTCGTGCGGTACGCGCTGTACATGGGAAACCTCCTGCGCGGCGACCTGGGGCGCAACTTCCGGCAGAACTACGTCATCGATGAGTTGGTAGCCCGGTACCCCACCACGCTGAAGCTGGCGCTCATCGCCCTCGCGTGGACGGCCCTGGTCGGCATCACCGCGGGCATCATCGCAGCGCTGCGCAAGGGCCGGTTCATCGATTACCTCGTCACCATCTCGACGCTGGTCATCATCTCCGTGCCCGTCTTCGTCATCGGCGCCCTGAGCCAGTTCGTGATCCTCAAGGCCGGCCTGACCGGGGTGATCCCGGTCACCGCGAGCGCAGGGACGCTCGACCAACTGGTCCTCCCCGGTATCGTCCTGGGCTCGCTCTCCGTGGCCTACGTGGCGCGGCTGACCCGGACGAGCCTGGTGGAGAACCTTCGAGCGGACTACGTGCGGACGGCCAAGGCCAAGGGCTTGAGCCGACAGCGCGCGGTCGGAATCCACGCCCTGCGCAACTCCATGATCCCCGTCATCACGTACATGGGCTTCGACTTCGGTTCGCTCATGGGCGGCGCGATCGTCACGGAACGGATCTTCAACATCAACGGGATCGGCAACTTCATCTTCCAGAGCATCAGCGCCCGCGACGGCACCAACATCGTGGGCGCGGTGACGATCCTCGTCCTCGTCTACCTGCTCATGAACCTCGTCGTCGACGTCCTCTACGGCGTCCTGGACCCGAGGATCTCGCATGACTGACCACGACCCCACGATTGCGATCGCCTCCGCGGGTCAGCCCGAGGCGGCGCCCCTGCAAGGCACGGAGCGCCACGCCTCACTGTGGTCGGACGCCTGGCGGGAGATGCGTCGCAACCCCCTGTTCTGGTTGTGCCTGGTCTTGATCGCCGTGATCGCGTTGATGGCCGCCTTCCCCACGCTCTTCTCGCGCACGGACCCCGGCTACTGCGACCTGTCCATGGCCCGGCAGGGCCCGATGGAGGGACACCCCTTCGGGCTCGACATCCAAGGCTGCGACGTCTATGCGCGCACGGTCCACGGGGCACGCGCCTCCGTCATGGTCGGCGTGCTAGCCACGCTCGCCACGACCATCCTGGGCGGCGTCATCGGTATGATCTCCGCCTACTTCGGCGGCTGGATCGACACGCTGCTGAGCCGCGTGGGGGAGATCTTCTTCGCCATCCCGATCCTCCTCGGCGGGATCGTGATCCTGTACTCGTTGCCCACCCCGCAGCACCAACCGCTGATCCTGCAGGTGCTCAAGGTCGTGATGGCGATCGCCGTGCTCGGCTGGCCGAGCCTGGCCCGCATCATGCGCTCCTCGGTCCTGCAGGTGAAGCCGAACGAGTACGTGCAAGCGGCCCGCGCCCTCGGGGCGTCGCCCCTGCGGGTGATCGTCAGCCACATCCTGCCCAATTCGCTGGCGGCGGTCATCGTGGTGGCCACCATCAACCTCGGGCAGTACATCGCGCTGGAGGCGACACTCTCGTTCCTGGGCATCGGGCTCCGCCCGCCCGCCTACTCGTGGGGGCAGGCGATCTCCGAGGCGTCCGGACTGGGCTACATCGTCAACACGCCGCACATGCTGCTGTTCCCGTCGCTGTTCCTGTCCCTGACCGTCCTGTCGTTCATCACGCTCGGTGAAGTCGTGCGCGATGCGATCGACCCGAAGCTGCGCTAGGAGGATCCGGTGACCGTCGACCACCTTCTCGATGTTCGCGACCTCCGGGTCGAGTTCCGCACCCGTGATGGTGTGGCCAAGGCCATCAACGGCGTCTCGTTCCACCTCGACGAGGGGGAGACCCTGGCCATTCTGGGAGAGTCGGGGTCCGGGAAGTCGGTGACCGCGCAGGCGATCATGGGCATCCTCGACACGCCTCCCGGCTACGTGACCGGCGGCGAGGTGTTCTTGCGCGGACGAGACCTGCTCAAGCTGCCCGAGGGGGAACGGCAGGCGATCCGCGGGCCTGAGATCTCGATGATCTTCCAGGATGCGCTCAGCTCGCTCAACCCGGTGTTCCCGGTCGGGTGGCAGATCGCTGAGATGTTCCGGATCCACCGGGGGATGAACCGTTCGGACGCCTACGAACAGGCCATGCGGCTGATGGAGCGCGTCCACATCCCGGCCGCACGGGAACGGGTGCGGGCGTTCCCCCACCAGTTCTCGGGTGGCATGCGCCAGCGCATCATGATCGCGATGGCGATTTCGCTCGACCCGCGGGTGCTCATCGCCGACGAGCCGACCACCGCCCTCGACGTCACCGTCCAGGCCCAGATCATGAACCTGCTCAAGGAACTGCAGTCCGACTTGGGGATGGGGCTCATCCTCATCACCCACGACATGGGCGTCGTCGCCGATGTCGCCGACCGGATCGCGGTGATGTACGCGGGTCGGATCGTGGAGAGCGCCGGCGTCTACGACCTCTACAACCGACCGGCGCACGCGTACACCAAGGGACTGCTGGACTCGATCCCCAGGCTCGACCAGCACGGGCAGACCCTGCACGCCATTGGGGGCCTGCCGCCGAACCTGTCGCGCATGCCGCCGGGGTGCCCGTTCCACCCGCGGTGCGTCTACGCCACCGACGTGTGTCGGACGGTACTTCCCCCGCTGGTCGAGGTCCTGCCCCATCGGATGGCCGCGTGCCACCACAGCAAGGAGGTGCTCGCCGATGGCCGAGCCTGATGTCGTCCTGCGGGGCGAGGACCTCGTCAAGCACTACCCGATCAAGACGGGCATCATCCGACGCACGACCGGTCATGTCCGGGCGGTGGACGGGGTCTCGCTCGAGCTACGGCGCGGAGAGACGCTGGGTGTCGTCGGCGAGTCCGGCTGCGGCAAGTCCACGCTCGGACGCCTGCTGATGCGTCTCGAGGAGCCCACGTCGGGTCGAGTGATCCTCAACGGCGTGGACATGCACTCGACGAGCGGGGCCGAGATGCGCCGCATGCGGCGGGACATCCAGATCGTGTTCCAGGATCCGTACACCTCGTTGAACCCGCGCAAGACCGTGGGCGACATCGTGGGGGAGCCCTTCGAGATCCACCCGGACGCGGTGCCGCGCGAGGGCCGGCGCAGGCGGGTCCAGGAGCTGCTCGACCTCGTCGGCCTGAACCCCGAGCACATCAATCGCTACCCCCACCAGTTCTCGGGAGGGCAGCGGCAGCGCATCGGCATCGCGCGCGGCATTGCGCTCAACCCCCAGGTGCTCATCTGCGACGAGCCCGTCTCCGCGCTGGACGTGTCCGTCCAGGCCCAGGTCGTCAACCTGCTGGAGAAGCTCCAGGACGAACTCGGTCTCGCGTACGTCTTCATCGCGCACGACCTCTCGGTGGTGCGGCACATCTCCGACCGGGTCGCCGTGATGTACCTGGGCAAGATCGTCGAGGTGGGGACCGAGGAGGAGATCTACGAGCGCCCCACCCACCCGTACACGCGGGCGCTGCTGTCGGCCGTACCCGTGCCCGACCCCCGTGCACGGGACACGCGCCACCAGATCGTCCTCGTCGGTGACGTCCCCAGCCCCGCCAACCCGCCGTCGGGCTGCCGCTTCCACACCCGGTGCTGGAAGGCGACGGAACTGTGCTCCCGTGAGGAACCCGCGCTCGTGGACCGCCCCGATGGGAACGGGGGGCATCGATCCGCCTGCCACTACGCGGAGGAGAGCGCGGCCGAGCGCTTGGCGGTCTGAGACAAGGTAGGGTGGCGCGGTGGAGACCGAGCCAGTTCAGGCACACGTGGTCACCGTGTCCGACCGGTGCGCCGCGGGCGAGCGCGCGGACGCGTCGGGTCCAGCCGCCCAATCGCTGCTGGCCGCGGCCGGCTTCGCGGTGACCCGCGCGGTGATCCCCGACGGCGCTGATTCCGTTGCGGACGCCCTGCGCCGAGCCGTGTCCGCGGGGGCACGCCTGGTCGTCACGTCGGGAGGCACCGGGGTGGGGCCACGCGACCGCACCCCTGAGGGAACCAGGGCCGTCCTCGATCTCGAGGTGCCGGGGATCCCAGAACTGCTGCGCAGCGCGTCCGGCAAGCCCCACGCCTACCTTTCCCGAGGGGTGGCGGGCACCATCGGGACGTCCTTCGTCGTGAACCTTCCCGGCTCACCGCGGGGGGTCACGGAAGGTCTCGAGGTGCTCCTGCCGCTCCTGCCCCACGTCCTCGACCAATTGGAAGGCGGAGACCACTGATGGGACTCGTCCACGCCCTCGTCACCACCGACCCGCTCGACGTCGCCGCGCACGCGGACGCCGTGCTCAACCCCCGAGCGGGCGCACTGGCCTCCTTCACCGGGATCATCCGCGACCACGACCCGGAGGCATCCGGCGAGGTCGTCGGCATCGACTACACCCACCACCCGGACGCCCAGGCCATGCTCGTCCGGATCGCCGAGCGCGTCCTGGCCGAGCGTGACCCAGCCGGGGAGGCGTCCGTCGCGGTCTCCCACCGCGTGGGCCACCTGGACGTGGGGGAGGTCGCCCTCGCCTGCGCCGTCGCGACCCCGCACCGCGCGGAGGCCTTCGCCCTCTGCGAGGCGCTCGTCGAGGCGATCAAGGACGAGCTGCCCATCTGGAAGCACCAGACCGAGGCCTCCGGGCGGACGGTCTGGTCGCGTTGGGGGTCGGACGCGTGACGCCGGCACCCCTGCTGCTGGACGGCCACGGGCGCGAGCACCGCGACCTGCGGGTCTCCCTCACCGACCACTGCAACCTCCGCTGCACCTACTGCATGCCCGCCGAGGGCGTGCCGTGGCTGCCGAAGGCGTCCTTGCTGACGGTGGACGAACTGGTCGAGTTGGTGGGCATCGCCGTCCAGGCCGGCATCACCGAGGTGCGCCTGACGGGCGGCGAGCCCCTGCTCCGCAGCGACATCGTGGCGATCGTGGGCGGCATCGCGGCGCTGGAGGGCCCGGCGGGGCGCCCCGAGGTGTCGATGACCACCAACGGGATCGGGTTGGCCAAGCTGGCGGCGCCGATGGCCGAGGCCGGGCTGACCCGGGTCAACGTGTCCCTGGACACGCTCGATGCCGCCACCTTCGCGCGGATGGCCCGGCGCGACCGGCTCGCCGACACGCTCGCGGGAATCGAGGCTGCTCGGGCCGCCGGACTGGGACCCCTCAAGCTCAACACGGTCCTGCTGCGCGACGTGAACACCCACGAGGCGGTGGACCTCGTCCGGTTCGCCCTGGAGCGTGACGCCGAACTGCGCTTCATCGAACAGATGCCCCTGGATGCCGGGCACACGTGGACCCGCGAGGGCATGGTGACCGCCGACGAGGTGCAGGGCATGCTCGAGCAGGCCTTCCACCTGGAGCCCATCCCGGGCCGGGGCGCGGCGCCGGCCGAGCGCTACCGCGTCCGACCGCTGGGACAGCCGGACGTCGAACCACTCGGCACCGTCGGCATCATCGCGTCGGTCACGCGCCCCTTCTGCGGGTCCTGCGACCGCCTGCGCCTGACCGCTGACGGCCAGTTGCGCAACTGCCTCTTCGCGACCAGCGAGTCTGACCTGCGAACCCCCCTCCGCGAGGGAGCACCCCGCGAGGAGATCACCCGGCGCATCCATGCCAGCCTGGCCGCGAAGCTCCCGGGGCACGGCATCAACGATCCCGGCTTCCTGCAGCCACGGCGTCCGATGAGCGCCATCGGCGGGTAGCGGGACCCCCGCCGGCTGAGCCCGGTCACCGGAGTTCCCGGCTATCGGGGGTACAGGGCCACCTGCACGGCCTTGACCGCCAACCAGACCTGACGTCCGGGTTGGAGGTCTTCAGAGACGACGGCGCCTGCGGTGACCTCCGCGGTCACGGGGGTGGCGTCGGCGAGCGTGCAACCGAGCCGGACGACGCTGCCGCGCGGCTCGACCGTCTGGATGCGGGCCGGGAGATGGTTCCGGGGGCTGCCGGTGGGTTCGGTGGGGTGCACCGACACCGCCGCGGGCGGGAACGACGCGAAGCCCGGCTGTTGGACGGCCAGCGGCGCCTGGGCGACCCCCGTGACCACCAACCCGCCGGGCAGGACCACCGAGTCGGGCCCCGCCACCGTCCCGACGAGCAGGTTCACCCCGACGAGGTCGGCGAGGAACGGCGTCCGGGGCCGGGCCAACAGGTCGACGACGGGCCCGGTGTCCACGACACGTCCCGCCTCGAGGACCGCCAGGGTGTCCGCGAGGCTCAGCGCGTCAATGGCGTCGTGCGTGACCACGAGGGTGGTCAGTCCGCGCAACCGCTCCCGTAGGAGTGAACGGATCGCCGGGGCGACGGTGACGTCCAGGGCGGCCAGGGGCTCGTCCAGCAGGATGACCGCCGGATCGGTCGCCAGCGCGCGGGCGAGCGCGATGCGCTGGGCCTGGCCCCCGGACACCTCCCACGACCGGTTGTGCGCCAGGTCGCCGCACCCCGTGGCGTCCAACTCCGACCGAGCGCGAGCGCGCGCCTCCTCGCGCCGGACGCCGCGGGCCCGCAGCCCGAAGGCCACGTTGTCCAGGATGTTCAGGTGCTCGAACAGCAGCGCCCGCTGCTCGAGCAGCGCAACCCGGCGACGGTGGACGGGGACGTACCCCGCGGGTCCGCTGACCTCGGTGCCACCCAGGAGGACGCGTCCCGAGTCGGGTCGGAGTTGCCCGCTGATGAGTTGCAGCAGGGTGGACTTGCCGGCCCCGTTGGGCCCGACCAGCGCCGTGGTGGTGCCGGCCGGGACGGTCAGCCGCAGGTCCGCGCCCCGCCCGGCGACCGTCGCCGCCACCTCGACGCTCACGCTGTGCCCCGGCGAGTGGTGAGGCGGGACAACCAACCCGTGAGGGCCACGATGAGCGCGGCGACGACGATGAGGACGAGGGCCAGGGCGAGGGCGGAGTCGGTGTCCGCCTCGCGGAGCAGGTAGATCTCCAAGGGCAACGTTCGGGTGACGCCCTGTAAGGAGCCCGCGAACGTGATGGTGGCCCCGAACTCGCCGAGCGCCCGAGCGAACGTCAGCGCGGCGCCGCTGGCCAGCGCGGGGGCCATGAGCGGTAGCGTGACCCGGAACAGCGCGTAGGTGGGGGAGGCCCCGAGCGTGGCGGCCACCTGCTCGGGCCCCGCCCCCGCGGCTCGGAGGGCTCCCTCGACGGACGTGACCAGGAACGGCATCGCGACGAACACCTGGGCCAGGACGACGGCGACCGTGGTGAAGCCCACCTCGATCCCGAAGGCGGACAGGGTGGCGCCGACGGTGCCGCGGCGTCCGAAGGTGATGAGCAGTGCCAGGCCGGCCACGACCGGCGGCAGCACCATTGGCACGGTGACCAGCGTCCGGGCCGCGGACGCCCACCGTCCGGTCGAGCGCGCCAGGACGACGGCCAGGGGCAGCCCCAGCAGCGCGCTGAGGGCCGTGGCGACGGTGCACGTCAGCATGCTGAGCCCCAGCGCGTCCAGGGACGAGCGGGTCGTGAGCAGGGCGGGGAGGCGATCCCAGGGCACGCGCGCGGGGATGCTGGCGAGCGGCACCAGGACGAAGACCAGGGCCAGCCCGGCGGGGAGCAGGAGCCAGCGTGGGGCGGTCATGGTGCGCCGAATCCGTACCGAGCGAGGACCTCCCGGCCCCGGGGACCCGTCACGAGCGCGATGAAGGCCTCCGCGGCCGCCTCGTGTCCCGATCCCTCCACGACGGCCACGGGGTAGCGCGTGGCGACGGCGTCCGCACCCGGCAGGGGGATGGTGCGCACCTTCGTCCCCGAGGCTTGGGCGTCGGTCGTGAAGACGATGCCCGCGTCGGCCTCGCCGGACTCGACCTTGCCCCGCACGTCGGTGACCTTCTGCTCCTCCGACACCGGGGTGAGTGTGACCCCGGCCGAAGCAGCGATGCGTGCGGCGAGGTCTCCGCATGGCACCGTGGGTGCGCACACCACGAGCTTCGTGCCGTCCAGCGTGGCGTCCAGGCCCGTGATGCCGGCCGGGTTGCCGGGGGGAACGATCAACACGCCGGTGTTCGTGGCGAAGACGCGGGCGTCCGAGGCGAGAACGCCGGCGCGCTCGGCCCTGAGCATGGTCGCCTCGTCCGCGGTGGCCAGCACGTCGGCGGGCGCGCCGGCGATGACCTGGTCGACGAGCGTGGGGGAGCCGTCGAAGGTGAAGGTGGCGGCGAGGTCGGGATCCAGCGTCGCGATCTCGGTGAACGCGGACGTCAGGGAGGCGGCCGCGAACACGGTCACCCTGTTCTGGCTGGACGCCCCGGCAGCCGCGCCGGGGCCGCCCGCGGAACAGGACGCCGTCGCGAGGCCGACGGCGACGGCGACGGCGACGAGGGCGGCGACGGCGCCCGGACGCCTCATGACCCGACCGCAGGGGTGGAGACGCTCACATCGGTGGCCTTGACGATCGCTGACGCCACCGAGCCGGGCGCCAGGCCCATCGCGCGGACGGCCTCGGTCGAGATGAGCGAGACGACCCGGTACGGGCCGCACTGCAGGGTGACCTGCGACATCACCATGTCGGAGACCACGTCGGTGACAAGCCCCCGGAGTTCGTTGCGGGCCGACCGGTACCGACGGGCGTCCGCCGCGGTCTCGTCATCGGCCTCGTGGAGTTCCTGGGTGAGCCGGGCCACGTCGACCCCGGCGACCACCTCGCGGCCGGCGTCGTCCACCGTCGCGTCGAGGCGCCCGGCGTCGATCCACCGGCGCAGGGTGTCGTCGCTGATGCCGAGCAGGGCCGCGGCGTCACTGATCCGCAAATGCGTCATGGTGTGAGCATAATGCCCGCACCTGCGGAAAGAGGGCTTCAGCCTCCCGCGAATGGCGGCAGCACGTCGACGAGTGTTCCCTCCGCCAGGGGGGTGTCGGGGTCGGCCGTGTTGGAGCCGTCGATGAGCACCGAGCATCGATCGAGGACCCGGGGGAAGCCCGCGCCGTGCCGTTCCGTCAGGGCGACGCGCAGGTCGCCGAGCGTGGCGGCGTCCACGAACTCGGAGTGGGTGCCCGCGGCCTCGGCGGCGGCGGCGAAGTAGCGGATGTGCGCCATCAGTCCTCCTCGGGCTGGGGAGCCGTGGCGATGGCGTCCTGCAGGTTCTTCATGACGGTCACGGGATCGGCCTTGGGGTCGGCGCCCAACGCCAGCCCCAGCACGTAGGTGGAGACCGGCGCCATCGGGCGGGCGCCCTCGTGCGCGACCCGGCGCGACAGGCGCAGGATCGCGTGCTCGTCCACGCGGGACGGGTCGAGGCCGAGCCGGGCGCAGGCATCCTCGACGAAGGCGCGCCACGCCTCCTTGTCGTCCTCGACCTCGTTGGCGGGGTCGGCGGGGTGGGAAGCGATCCAGTGCTCGAGTTGCTCGGGCGTGTCCAGGTCGTCGACCGACGCGTCTCCGGGGTCGACCGGCAGCAGGGCCAGCGAGGCCATCACGCCGCGCACCGACCGATTCGCCGGGTCCCCCCACTCCTGGAAGGCGCGACGCAGCGAGGCCGTCCGGTACAGCGCGACGAGGTGCTGCAACTCGCCCCCGGCATCGCGCAGGCACAGGCCGTCCGCCTCGGCGGGGGCCGTGGCGAGGGCGGCGGTCAGGCGGGCGACACCGGCGGGGGCGTCCGGGAGGTCGCACGCGAGCACGAGCGTCCACTCGGAGGGGGAGTCGATGGCGTCCAGCCCGGCGAGGAGTCCGGCGGCGGGACCGGTCCCGGGCGGATCCTCGCGGGTGAGCCGGACGCCGTCGGGCACGGCCACGTCGCCCACGACGACGGTCGTCCGTGCGTCGGTCGTGGCGCGCAGCACGATGTCGAGCAGGCGTTCACCCCGGACATCCAGGTCGGCCTTCGAGACCCCACCCATGCGCCGGCCCTGCCCGCCGGCAACGATGATCGCGTCGAACATCGTCATCCCTCTCTCCTCCAGGAGCCCGAGCGGCCGCCCTCCTTGGCGAGCAGGCGCACGTTCTCGATGTGGGCCGACCGATCCAGCCCCTTGACCATGTCGATGATCGCCAACGCGGCGACGCCGGCGGCCGTCAGGGCCTCCATCTCCACGCCCGTGCGGTCGGCGGTGCGGACGGTGGCGAGGATGTCGACCCCGCCGTCGTTCACTTCCAGGTCGACCGTACAGCCGTGGACGCCGATCAGATGGGCCAGCGGCAGCAGGTCGGGGGTCTTCTTGGCGGCCTGGATGCCCGCGATGCGCGCGACCGCCAGGACATCCCCCTTGGGCACCTCGCCGCTGCGCAACCGGGCGACCACCTCGGGGGACACCCGCACGGACGCCGCGGCCGTGGCGGCGCGGACGGTGGGCTGCTTGGCCGTGACGTCGACCATCCGGGCGTGGCCCGCGTCGTCGAGGTGGGTGAAGGGCATCTCGCTCACGTGAGCCTCCTGACGGCGATGAGGTCCCCGACGGTGACGGTGGTGACGTCCTCACCGACGGCGGCCAGGGCGTTGGCGAGCACCAGCGACGTCACCATGTGGGACGCCGACCCGCGGCGGTGCGCGGGCTTGACGACCTGACTGCCGCTGGGGTCGACGTCCAGGATCACGGGGATCACCTGGCGCCTCCCCGGGGGCGATGTCCAGCCCTGGGTGGCGACGGCCACGGACCAGCCAGCCGTCGGACGGTCATGCAGTCGGTCGAGGGCGGGGGCCACGAACACCTCGTAGCTGACCGAGGCCGACAGGGGGTTGCCGGGGAGTGCCACCACGGGGACACCCGACCAGCGCGCCCATCCCTGCGGCTTGCCCGGTTGCATCCGCACGTGCCGGAACTGGGCGCCGGAGGACTCCAGCACGATGCGGGTCACGTCGGCGTCCCCGACGCTCACGCCCCCCGAGACGACGATGAGGTCGCACTCCCGGGCGAGGTCGTCCAGGGCGGACGCCAGCGCCTCGGGGGTGTCGCGCACCGCGTCCGGCACGCGGGGGAGGCCCCCGTCGCGGGCAATCGCCGCGGCGAGGAAGGTGGCGTTCGACTCGTAGATCTGGCCGCGTCCCAGCGGGCTGCCCGGGGCGACAAGTTCGTCGCCGGTGGCGATGACCCCCACCACGGGACGCCGCACGCAGGTGAGGGTGGCCGCCCCCGCGGCGGCCGCCGCTGCCAGTTCGCGCGCGCCGAGCCGGACGCCGGCGTCCAGCACCACGTCGCCGGCGCGGACGTCCTCACCGGCGCGACGCACGTGGCGTCCCGCCTCGACGACCTCGTCGATGCGGACGCCGCCGTCCACGATGGTCGTCTGTTCCACGGGCACAACGGCGTCGGCTGCGGAGGGGAGCGGCGCGCCGGTCATGATCCGCACGCACATGCAGGGGCCGAAGGCCGGGTCGTCGGACGAGCCCGCCAGGACCTCCCCGCTGACGCGGAGCACCACGCCGGGCGCGAGCTCCCCGGCCCTGACCGCGAACCCGTCCATCGCCGAGTTGGCGAAGGCGGGTACGTCACCGCGGGCCCGCACCGGTTCGGCCAAGGTGCGTCCGGACGCCTCGCGCAGCGGCACGCGCTCGCTCTCCGACACGGGGGTGGCGAGGGCGAGGACCTCGGCGAGGTACTCCTCCACCGCCAGCAGGGGGCGGTTCACGTCGACCATGCTCAGTACCCCGGCTGACTGGGGTCGATGTCGCGCACCCACGCGAGGATGCCGCCCTCGAGCACCCGGATCCGGGTGTGGCCGGCCGCCACGAGCGCGCGTGCCGCGGCCTCGGCGCGCGGCTGGACCTTGCAGTGCACGACGATGTCCGCGTCGCGGTCGAGGCCCGGCGCGGTGGGGTCGGCGAGCACCTCACCCAGCGGGACGCGCACCGACCCGTCGATGGCGGCGATGGCCACCTCGGCGGGCTCGCGCACGTCGAGCACCACGGGCGGGTTGTCGGACGCCAGCGCGGCGGCCAGGTCGGCGGGGGTCACGGTGTCCAAGGCGGGTTGCTCCTGGCTGGTCGCGGGTGAGGGCGGCTCCGCCGGTCGGTGGCCGGGCCGCAGGGGGATCTCGCTCATGGTCGCCGTGAGCAGGTCGAGGAACGCGATGCGCCCCAGCAGCGGATCCCCGATGCCGCAGATGAGCTTGATCGCCTCGGCGGCCATCATGGAGCCGACTTGCCCGGTCAGCGCGCCGAGGACGCCGGCGTCCCCGCAGCTGGGGACCGTGCCGGGTGCGGGCGGTGTCGGGAACAGGTCGCGCAGGTCCGTGCCCACGTGGGGGGCGGAGGGAGCCGCCCAGAACACCGACACCTGCGCCTGGGTGCGGTAGACGGACGCCCAGACGTAGGGCAGGCCCAGCTCGGCGCACGCGTCGTTCACGGCGTACCGGGTCTCGAAGTTGTCGGTGCCGTCCAGCACCAGGTGGGCCCCGGCGAACAGGTCGGCGGCGTTGGCCTGGGTGAGCCGTGCCTGGTGGGTGACCACGTCGACGGTCGGATTGAGGGCGCTGACGGCCGCGGCCGCCGAGTCGACCTTGGGCTTCCCGACGCTGTCGTCCGGGTGGATCACTTGCCGGTGCAGGTTCGTCACGTCGACGACGTCGTCGTCGATGATCGTCAGGCGGCCCACCCCTGCGGCGGCCAGGTAGAGCAGGGCAGGTGACCCGAGGCCGCCGGCACCGAGCACGGCGACGTGTGCGTTGCGCAGGCGACGCTGGCCGGCCTCGCCGACGGCGGGGATCAGCAGGTGGCGTGCGTAGCGGTGCGTCTCGTCCTTGGTCAGCGGTGGACCCGGTTCGACCAGCGGCGGCAAGGTGGTCACGGCCCCACCCTAGACGGTCTGAAAGTGCTCAACGGCCGGCTGCAACCGATGCAACTGCCCACGGCCGCCTCCCCTGAAAACTACGCTGCGTCGGAGAAGTTGTTCTCCCGACCGGCAAGGGGTCCCGAGTTCCGCAGTTGGTGGGCATTCGGGCGGGTCTGAGCGAGCATCGATGCTTGTCAACGCGATTCGGTGGTCCCGGAACGGCTGAAAACGGTGGGCACACGAATTGTCGTGTCGGGCTTGTGTTCACCGCGGCGGACGCGGTGGAGTGGTGGGCATGTACTTGCGGACCACGCAACGACGGAACAAGGACGGCAGCATCGTCCGGTACGTGCAGGTGGCGCACAACCGGAAGGTCGACGGCGTCACCCAGGCTGAGGTCCTGTTGAACCTGGGCCGGGAGGATCGCCTGGACCGGGACGGCCTGACCCGGCTGGTGGCCTCGATCAACCGGTACCTGGGCGAACCCGCCCCCGCAGCGTTGCCCGGCGACGCCGCACACTGGGTCGGTGACCACCTCCGGGTGGCGGAGTCCCGTCCGATGGGGACGGTGTACCTGTTGGATGGGTTGTGGCGGATGCTCGGCGTGGATGATGCCCTGCGGAAGGCGCTCGGCCCGCGGAAATTCACCACCGATGTGGAGCGGGTGTTGTTCGCGTTGGTGGCGAACCGGGCGATCGATCCGATGTCGAAGCTGTCGGCCGCGGAGTGGGCCTCCCACGACGCGGCGATCCCCGGCCTCACCTCGATGGATGACGATCAGGCGTACCGGGCGATGGACGTCCTCATCGAAGCCGACGCTCAAGCGAAGGTGCAGGAGGCGGTGTTCTTCGCGGTGGCGAACCTGCTCAACCTCGAAGTCGACGTGCTCCTGTTCGACACGACCAGCACCTATTTCGAACGCGACACCGAAGAGACCGGCGACGCCGCGTTCCGGCTGTACGGCCATTCGAAGGACCACCGCAAGGACCTGCCCCAGATCGTCATCGGTCTCGCGGTCACGAAGGAAGGCATCCCGGTGCGGTGTTGGTGCTGGCCCGGCAACACCACCGACGTCACCGTCCTGCCCGAAGTCAAGGACAGCATGCGGGACTGGCGCCTGGGCCGGGTGGTCACCGTCGTCGACCGCGGCTTCTCCTCCGAAGCCAACCTGCAGTATCTGAAACGGGCGGGTGGGCACTACATCGCCGGGGAACGGATGCGCGACGGCAGCCCGCTGGTGGAAGCCGCGTTGTCGCGGCAGGGCCGCTACTCCCAGGTCCGCGACAACCTGCGCGTCAAGGAAGTCAGACTCGACGCCGCCCCGGACCGCCGGTGGGTGATCTGCCACAACCCGTCCGAAGCCGAACGGGACAAGACCCAACGCGACACCGCCCTCGACCACATCCGAGCCGAGTTGGAGCGAATCAAGGCACTCCGCGAACGAGCCGCGAAGACCCCTGCGAAGCCGGCTGGGAAGGCCACGGTCAAGGCGGACGACAAGCCCGTGGAGCCGGCGCATGTGAAGGCCGAGTGTGCCCTGCGCGACCATCCCGCCTACGGCCGCTGGGTCCGCCAACAACCCTCCGGCCGGTTGGTCATCGACCGGGCGAAGGTGACCGCGGAGGAACGCCTCGACGGCAAGTACCTGCTGTCGACCTCCGACCCCGACCTGACCCCCGAGGACATCGCCCTGGGCTACAAGAACCTCCTCGAGGCCGAACGCGGCTTCCGCGACCTGAAGTCCACGCTGGAACTCCGGCCGGTTCATCACCATCTGGAACCCCGAATCCGCGCCCACGTCCTGCTGTGCTGGCTCGCCCTGCTGCTGATCCGGGTCGCCGAACGGTCCACCGACCTGACGTGGCGGCGGATCGCGATCGAGCTCGGCCGCGTCCACGCCGTCACCCTCACCGGGAGTGCCGGCAGCGTCGTCCACGTCACCCCGCTCAACACCACCCAAACCGGCATTCTCGCCGCCTGCAAGGTCACCCCACCCCCCACCGTCACCACCCTCACCCCAGCCTGACAAGGCAAAACGGCGCTTCTGGTGACCTGCGGACGCGTGGGCACACGACCCCACGCACCCAAACCACGCGTTCGACCTAGTCAACCCGCCAATTCAGGCGATTCATCTGCCCACCAACTGCGGAACCCGGG